>CAZCJY010000129.1:0-7653 GCA_964498975.1 uncultured Methylocystis sp. | reverse complement strand
GCGGCAGGCCATGGGCGCCGAAACGGTCGAGCGTCCAATCGATGGCGCGGGCGCAATGGCCGAGCAGCGTGTCCTTGTCGCGTGAGGTAAGCGGCACGGTCGCTTCGCCCTCCTGATCCTTGGGCACGGGATTCGCCTCCAGGAATGTCTCCACCGCGTCGAGGATCGCAAGGTCGCCCGTGCCGCGCACATAGCGGATCGTCACATAAGGCAGCCACAGATGCGGGTCGGACGAATGCGTGCGGTCGGCGAGACCCGTGCCGCCGTTCGGCGCGCGATGCCACCATTTGCAAGCGTCGCCTTCGATATATTGATGTGCGGCGTGCAGCAGAATCTGCGCGCGGGCGCGCTTCGGCGCGAGATGGATGAGCGGGATCACATCCTGCAACTGATCGCGATAGCCGGTGGCGCCGGAGCGCTGCGACGGACCGGTGCGGCCCCACAGGCGCGCGGCGAGCAATTGATAAGGCAGCCAGTCGTTGACCAGACGATCGAAATCGGGGCGGTTGGTCTTGACGCGCAACACTGAGAGCTGTTCCTCCCAGGCGCGCGCGCTCCCCTCCAACTCGATACGCGCATGCGCGGGATCGCGCGCGTATTCGGCAAGCCGCTTGGCTTCCTCAATAGAGGTCGTCTGACCGAGCGCGACGACGACAGTCGCCTCTTCGCCCGCCGGCACGTCGATGGCGCCGCTGAAGGCGGCGACCTTGCGTTCATGCGCGGGCGCGCCGGCGTCGGGATGGCCGTGCTCGACCATGTAAGGCAGATAGGGATTGCGGCTTTCGTGGCCGAGGAAACGACGCCGCGACGTTTCGGCGAACTCCGCCGGGATCGAGGTCGTCACAAAGGCCCAGCCCTGCACGAAATTGTTTCGCGGATTGCGGAAGTAGATCGAATGAACATTCTCGTCGATCACGGACTGCACTGCGCCCAGGCTTTCGTTCGGCGTCTCCGCCAAAACGATCTCCATCGCCGGCGTTATCTGCAGCAGCCGCTCATGGTCCGACTTGTTGCGAATCTTGAGCAGCCTGAATTCGATCGGCTGCGTCGGGCTGACGAACACGGTCATTTCGAATTCGAGATGATCGCGCTCGGCGCGATAAACGACAGCGCCCGGCGAGAACGTCACCTGATATTCGGCGTCGCGGCGGCGCAGCGGGACGAAGGTCGGACTATGCGCGTCGGCGCGGGCGAGGTCGTAGACATAGATCATCTGTCCCGCCGGGGCCATGCGGCCTTCGCCCATGCGGAATGGCGTGAAGCTGTTTAAGCGCGAATTGCCATGGAAGGAAAAAATGTCGCCGTCATTGGTGAGCACCGCGCCCTGTCCGAAAGCGTTGGCGATGACATGCGCGAAGGGACGCGGCGTGCCGGGCGCGAGCGTCAGGCTGCGGCCGTCTTCCGAAAAGACGTAGCGCGGCTTTCGCGGCGCCGGCGGCATGATCAGAGCGCGGCGGCGCGACAAGGCCCTGTTGAGCGTCTCCGGCGCGACCGGCGCCATGCGAAGATGTCGCGCGATGGAGTCGGTGGCGCGCCCCATGTCGCGCGCCCATCCGTCGACGATGATCAGTTCGGTCGCGCCCGCGGACGCGAGTTCGACTTCGACGCGCAGGCTAGCGCATGGCTCGAAGCCGTAAAGCAGACCTTCGTCCTCGGGATCGCGCGGCGCGCCAAGCCCGAGAAGACTGTCGGGCGAATTCGTCGGCCCCATTCCATAGAAGCGCGACTTCACGTCCTCATAGCCGACGACGGAAATTTTCGCGTCAGCGCCCGCTCCAATGGCGTGAAAGCCTATTTCCGGCGACAGGCGCCGATCCGACTGGCGACGCGCGCCGCCCTTGAGCAGGCGGTTCTGTGCGAAGATCGCGTTGAGAGAGCGCACATACCATGTGCCGACATGAATCGCGTTGTAGGCAGTGTCGCGCAATTCGACACCGGTTTCGTTCAGCACCCATTCGCGCAGGGATGCGAGCATCAGCTTGCGCGGGCGTTGTTCGAGATTGACGATCTTGAGGCGCGTGATCTCCACCGCCTCGTCGGCGGCGAGCGACACCTGCGCTTCAACTGCGAAGCCGTTTCGCTCCGCCATGAAGAACAGGCAGTTCTCGCCCGCGTCTGTGAGCGACGCTTGGGCGGCCGCACAGCGCGTCGGCGCCTCGCCGATCGACCAGAGCTCGCCGCCGTCCTCGCGCAAGAACAGGAAGCGTCCGCGCGGATGCGCGTGATCGTCCGGCCTCCGCGTGAGGTCGATCGGCGGACCGCCCCGCGCGACGCCCTCGATGCCGATTGCGCCCTGCCCGTCCTGAAACCATTCGCTGGTCATCAGTCCGTTGGTGAGCTTTAGCGGCCGCGAACCCGGCACCCCGCCGGCGCCCGTGATCCCTTCGATGGTCACTTTTTGTGCGCGCGCCAATCGCGCGAGGAGGAACAGCACAAGGCCGAAAGCGACGAGGCCGGCATAGATGAGATATCCGCCGACGAGATAGGCGTAAGAGGGCGGCCGCGTCTGCGACAATTGCTCGGCAGCGCTCCAAGCCTTGTCCCACTCGGCGCCCCTGGGGATGTAGAAAGGCAGCAGCAACGGCGCCCATGTGCCAAATCGGCGAATCCCTTCCGGGATGGCGCGGCTCGTCTGCGCCTTGCCGAGAAAGTGCGCGGCTTTTTCGTCGGCGACGTCGCCGCCGACGAAGGACAGATTGACCAACGTCGCGACGCGCAGTCCCATGTGGTCGAACCAGATGAGCACGCGCAGCACGTCATAGGCGAGCAGCGCCGTGAAAATGTCCAGGCTCCAGGCGCGGAAATCGCTGTCCGGCAGGATGTAGGTCATCCAGCTCGCGACGCCGGTGCGGATGAGCCCATCCTGATTGTACCAAGCCGGGTCCGGCGAGGCCTTCAGGAAGGAATAGATCACCGGCGCCATCCACAAGCCCCAGCGCAACACGCGCACGGCGTTCTCGACCAGCATGTCGAGCCCCTGCCAGCTCGCAAGTTGGCGCAATGGCTGAAGGCTGCGCTGCACAAGCGCGGTGAGGAAGAAAAGATTGATCGAGAAGAGCGGCGCGGCGAACACCCATTGGATAACGCCGGACAGCGACTCGTCGAAAAGCAGCCGCACGCCGCCGTCGACTATGCCGAGATCGGTCGCGCCCCATTTCGAGAACAGCGGACGGATGACATAGGCGTTGATCGGCCGTCCGTCGGCTGCGTAATCGAGCGACGTATAGGCGAAGAATTTCGCTGTGATCGTTTCGACCTGTCCCGTATCGAGGTACCAGGCGATGGCGCCGGCGACGAGGGCGCCGAGCAGCGCGCCGAGCGAATAGACCCGCCAGTCGCGCAAATGCTGGCGCCGTGCCTGCGTCAAGGCGAAGAAATCGATCGCGGCGTCGACGCCGGCGTAGGCGAGCGCGCCGACGGCGGCGCCGAAAAGAAAGCGATCTCCGCCGCTCGCCGCTGGCAGGCCGATCATCAATGCGACGCTGACAGCTGCGCCGGCGACCGCGCCGCGCAGATAGTTAGACGGATGTAGGTAGATTTCCTCGACGCGCGCGAAGAAGGGCGGCGTCGAGTCGGTGCTCTCCACGATCGCGCGAGCGAGCGGAAAAAGCGCCGCGCCAATGAGCGCGCCGCCGATCGGGCCCGAGGCGGAAATGATCGTGACCGCTGGCTGGAAGGAGACGACGAGTCCGATCGCGAGCAGCAACGCCATGAAGACGAAGCCGTAGACGGCGCCTTTCTCAGCGCCGGTCCTCCAGTCGTGAAACACGACGACTTGGAGGGAGGGCGTCGCGCGCAGCAGGCCGGCGATCGCCTGCGTCACGAGATAGGTCTGGCCCCACAGGCCCGCCTGCGCCAGCGCGGCGGCCACGGTCGCGACCGTGGCCGCCAAGGGCGCCGGCAGATAGGGCGCGACCAAAAAGGAAACGGAAGTCGCCACATAGGGCGTCAGCGAAGCGAGAAAGGCCGAAGCGAATAAAATGCCGTGTGGGCGCCATTGGCGCGGCAGGAAGCGGCCCAGAGCCAGCGGCACGCCGACGACGACCGCCTCGTTCAGCAGAAATAGAACAAGCGTGCGGCCGGCGATGTTCTTGAAAATGTCTGGAACATCCACGCCGAGCAGCAGCATGCCGCCGATCTGGGTGACGGGCGGCGCGCCGAGCGCGATCAGCAGACTGAACAGCAGCGGCAGTATGAGCAGCGCGGCGCGCACGGCCATGCGCGACCGCGCCCTGAGCGTGACGACGCCCGCGAGATAGATCAGCGTCGCGGTCGCCGCGCCGACAGGCGAGAAGCGGAACAGACCGAGAAGCGTCTCCGGCGCGCGCCACATGAAGCCGGCGCGATCGCAAAGCAGCGTAAACGCCGCGACGACGAGGAAATCGACAGCGAAGTCAGCCGCCTGGCGCGCGCCTTCGGATGAGCGGCGCAGCACATAAACCGCAACCCCGGCGAAGAAGCCCGCAACGATCGCGTGCTCGCCGCCGCCAGCCGCCTCCAGCGCCGCGACGACAGCAAAGCCCATGCCGATCACGATGCGCTCGAACAATGCGCCGCCAATCTCCGATTCGCCATGGATGACCGCCATGGGTGCCCTCCGCGCCCCGCTCGGGATCGGCGCCGATTATGGTTAATCGCCGGAATCAGCGGCGATCTTGTGAATCCCTTGCCGGAGGCGGGGGAAAAAGTCGACTCCCGTGGCCGTTCGCCGCGGCTTGCGCTTCGCACCGACCCACAGAGCGGCTATAGTGAACAACGCGTTAACGCCCGGGCGTCGCAGCAAGGGCTCAGCGAGTGGAAGAGATGGAAGAGCCCCTGCCCGCGCCTTCGGATGTAACTCATGGCGTCGGCCCCAAGAACGCCGCGCCGACGCCGGCTGAGCGCCTTTCGCTCCTCGTCGAGCGGGAGCGCGTGGCTCGGAAAGGCCCGAAAGGAACGCTTGACGAGCGCATGGCGAGCCTCGCCGGCGCCCTGCGGCGCGCGCGCCTGGAAAACGCCGAACAATCCGCCGCGCTTACCGATCTGCGCGCGGCCGAAATCGCCCGGCTGGAAATCTTGAGCGACGCGCTGGCGCCGGTGCTGGCGCAGGTTCCGCAGGACTGCGACATTTTCGACGTCGGCGTGGCTCCAAGCGAGCGGCCGCGGCTGTTTATCGACCAAATCGGCTTCGTCGAAATGGACCGCGATCGGCGCATCTATCGTTTCCTTCAGGACACGCGCCACGGCCGCGTGACGTTGCGCGAAAGCGATGACGTCGAGGAGCTGGTCGACGCGATCACAAGCTATATCGCGCATCGCCTGATCGAACGCGAGAAGGCTTTGGCCGTCGACTATGCGAGCGGCGGCGCGGCGCAGGCGCTCGGCGTCAGAATGGCCGCCGCGCGGCGCGCCAAAGCCGGACCGGAGAAGACGGCGCAGCCGCTGACTGCAAAGGCGTTCCAGGCGTTTCTGTTTTTTATCGAGTTCCTAGGGTCGGCCGCGTTTTTCGGAATGCTCGCGGTCTTGGCGATGTGGCTCTATCGCGCCTATGTCGCGAAATAGCGATTCATAGCTCGGCCGACGCCAGCTCGACGATCTCGCCGGCGTCGTTGAGGCCGCGCGTGCGCATCGAGATGCGCAATCTGTCGCCCCCGCGCGCGATCTCATAAAGATTATAGGCGGCGCCCGGGCGATGGCCGCCAAGCCGCGCAGAGGCGGAGGCCACGCCGACGACCGGCGCCGACTGCTCAGGCCCCGCCAGGCGATGCAGGCTCGGCTTGTGATTATGTCCGTGCAGCACAAGCTCCGCGCCGTGGCGGGCGATCACCTGCTCGAAGGCCGCCGCGTCGTCGAGCCCGCGCAGCGCCTTCGCGCCGCCGACATGGGGCGGGTGATGCAGAAACACGACGCGCGTCAGCCCTTCCGCTTTCGTTTGATCGAGCATCTCGGCGAACGCCGCGCGTTGCGCGGCCCCGAGCCGGCCCGATGCGACGAAAGGCAAAGTCGGCACGCCGGTGTCGAGGCCAATGAGGGCGACGCCGCCGCGCCGGCGCAGAAAGGGAAAGCCGGCGCCGGCGGTCTCGCTCGTCGTCCAGGGCGCGAAGACCTCATGCACCAATCGTGTCACGTCTTCCACATAGGCGTCGTGATTGCCCGGCGTGAAGCTCACATCCTGCGGCGCGCCGAGCGAAGCGAGCCATTCCTTGGCGAGCGCGATTTCTCCGGGAAGTCCGATGTTGACGATGTCGCCCGTCATCACGACGTGATCGGGCGCCTGCGCCTTCATGTCGGCGACGATGTTCCTGAGCACGCCCATGTCGTGCTGGTCGGCGCGCTTATAAAGCCAGTTCACATAGCCAGTGACGCGCTTGCCGAGCAGCTCCGCGAGATTCGGGCGCGGGATCGGTCCGATATGCGCGTCGGAAAGATGAGCGAGAAGAAAGGTCAAGAACAGCCTCTTTGGGCGACTCGTCCGCCGTTCCCCGTCAGGGAAACCCAGAGTCGCGGCAGCGATGCGTCGTTCCTGCTGGATTCCCGGCAGAGCTTCGGGAATGACAAATCCGCGTTTATGTCGGATCGAGCGACACTAGAGCCTTCGCGCGGCATTTGCCATAGTCGCCTTTCCGAAATCGGGAGGCGGCCTTGACGAAGCAGGACGAACCGCGCGCGGCCGCCTTAACGGGAGCGCCGCTGGTCTCGCGGCTCATCGCTTTCGGCGCGCGGTTTCAGCGCTCCATGACGCTGGGCGTGCGCGGGCTCGTCGTCGACGCCGACAATCGCGTGCTGCTCGTGCGCCATACTTATGTGCCGGGCTTTTATCTGCCGGGCGGCGGCGTCGAGATCGGCGAAACCGCGGCCGACGCCCTGGCGCGCGAACTGGGCGAAGAAGCAAACGTCCATCTCGACGCGCCGCCGACGCTCTTTGGCGTCTATCTCAATCGCCGGGTCTCTGCGCGCGACCATGTCGCCCTTTATGTCGTTCGATCCTTTCGCCATGCGGGACCGCGCGCACCCGACCGCGAGATCGCGCAAGCCGATTTCTTCGCGCTCGACGCGCTGCCGGACGGCACGACAAGCGCCACGCGCGCGAGGCTCTCCGAGGCGCTGGAGAACGCGCCCGTTTCGCCCTATTGGTGACGCTTCGCCGCGACCGAAGATGGGGAAACGCGAAATGGTTGAACGAAGACGCCTTGTCGCAACGCTTCTCCTCGCCGCCGTCGTCTTCGCCTGCGGCGGTGCGCGCGCCCAGGGCGACGCCGAACATACGCTCGACGCCATCTTTCATCTCTTCGACGAGAATGGCGACGGCTACGTCACCACCGCCGAAGCCAACCACTTCATCATGAAGACCTTCAAGGAGATGGACAGAAAAGGCTCGGGCAAGATCACGATGGCGGATTTCAGGAACTTCAGTTTCGGGCTCGCCGACGTCGCCGCCGCCGAGGGAAAGTCCGACGCTTATGAAAAGGCCAAGGACGCGATCTTCAAGCGCTGGGACAGGGACGGCAAGGGCGCGCTGACGCTCGTCCAATATCGCGGCGGCGTGCTTGCGGACGCGCAGGCGGCGCGGCGCGACGGGAAGCCGGAAAAGGACGGGCGCTTCGATCTCGAAACTTTCAAGCGCGCGCCTTTCGTCAAGCAGCTCATGGAAAGCCTGCGCTGATCCTATTGTGG
>CAZCJY010000128.1:0-7693 GCA_964498975.1 uncultured Methylocystis sp. | reverse complement strand
CGTCTCGATCACATTGACGAGCCGGCCCAGACGCACGACGCCGCCGGTCTTGGTAATCGCTTTCGCGAGCTTCAGGCTCAACTGCCGCGAACCGCCCTTGATATAGGCGCCGCCGGAAGCGATATAGCCGCCCTGCGCGAGGGCGTAGAAAATCCACCACAGCCGGCGTGGATCGTCACCGTAATAAGCGAGGTTGGCGCCGAGCGCGCATTTCAAGGCTTCGCAGCCGGCGAAATCACGCTCCATGATCTCATGCAGCGAATTCTGCCAGCCGGCGGCGGCCGGCGCGACCTCCCACAGGCCGCGCGCGAATTTGGCGAGCGAAGCCTCCTCGCGCGCCTGTTTCAGGGTCCACATCGCGTCGTGGATCTGCTCGATTTCGCCGAGAAATCTCTTGATCGCGGCGCGCTTGTCGGGAAAACGCTCCGCCAGCGCGTCATGGGCGGCGGCGAAGCCGAAAGGCAATTCGAAGGGCTCGCCGATCGGGCCGCCGCGGACCTTGTAAAGCGCGCCGGTCGGCAGCCACTCGATTTCGTCGAGAATCCCGAGACGGTTCAAGATGTCATGCTTCACGTCGCGCGGATTGCGCGCGTCGGACGTTTGGTGAAGCGAGGCTTCGACGGTGAGCGCGCCGACCTTATAGACCGACGCCGCGCCTCCCAGGCTGAAATTGCGTTCGAGCAGGCAGACGCTGTAGCCGGCATGCGCAAGCAACGCCCCCGCGGTCAATCCGCCCAGCCCCGAGCCGATCACCACGGCGTCGTATTTCTTGTCGGTCATTTCTCGAATCGTCGCTTGGCGCTGCAATGGCGCCACTCTATCCCGTCGTCGTCCTCTGGCGAAACCCGGCGCGCGACATAAGATAGCATCTGACGCCAAAGGTTCCCGGAAAGGGCCGTCCATGACCGATGAAAGCTTTCCCGTCATGCGCACTGACGCTGAATGGCGCGCGCTTCTCACGCCCGAGCAATATGACGTTATGCGCCGGCACGGCACCGAGCGCCCGGGGAGCTGCGCGCTTAATCATGAGAAACGCCGCGGCGCGTTCAACTGCGCGGGCTGCGGCCAGCCGCTGTTTCGCTCGGGCGAGAAGTTCGAGAGCGGCACGGGCTGGCCGAGCTTTTTCGACCCGCTGCCCGGCGCGCTCGGCTCGACCGTCGATCGCGGCTACGGCATGGTCCGCACCGAAGTGCATTGCAGCCGCTGCGGTTCGCATCTCGGCCATGTTTTCAACGACGGCCCGCCGCCGACCGGCTTGCGCTATTGCATCAACGGCGTCGCGCTGGATTTTCAGCCCGAGTGACGACTGCCACTACGATCGGCCTTTGTGATAGGCCGATAGAGTCAAGCCTGCGACGCCGCCTGCGACAAAATTTTTCTTCCGGCCTCCCTTTCAGCATATCGCCCACTCCTGAGCGCTTTCTTCGGATAGGGCCGGGCAGGGGCCTTTGCCGCGCGCGAATGCACGACAAGATCGCGCGGGCCCATCGCATCAGACTTTCAAACGTATAGGCCGAGCTCCGGTTTTTCTGGCGAAAGCGCACGTTCTCCCCGACCCCATGGATGGCGACTCATCCTATTCTTACGGATAGGCTTAGGATAGGCGCCGCGCCCGGCTTGTCGAATATGCGAGCGGCGTCGCGGCGGTCGTCGCGCGAGCGGGATTGGCCAGCCGACGCCAACGGAAACAAGGCGCGCCCTGCGACGCCGCGCGCTTGACGAGCAAAATTGATTCCCGTCATACCAACTGTCCGCATATGGATTTTTCGATAAGCGGACCACGTGCGCATCGGCCTGCGGCGGCGGCCCGCGCCCTTGATGCGTGAATTGGAACTAACTACGGTCGCAAAAAAAATGGCTGCAGCCTGACATTGGCGGGACTCAGCCCGGCCGCCGGGAGCAAAGGCAGCGCGGCGCGCCGCCCGCTTCCAACGACTGAATAAAGAATGCCAGGGCTTGTGCGACGCAAGCTCGAGAGGGAGAGGACTGCATGCCGTCAGAAACGTCAGCCGCCGCGCCAGGCGCGAGCGGAAAAGACAATCAGCATCTTGCGCCGAAGTCCGATATCGAGATTTCGCAGGCTGCGAAGATGCGCCCGATTATCGACGTTGCGCGCGACAAGCTCGGCATCCCCGCCGAATATGTGCAGCCCTATGGTCATTACAAGGCGAAGATCTCCCTCGATTACGTCGCTTCGCTCGAAGGCAAGCCAGACGGCAAGCTGATCCTCGTCACCGCGATCAGCCCGACGCCCGCCGGCGAAGGCAAGACGACGACGACGGTCGGGCTCGGCGACGCGCTCAACTACATCGGCAAGAAGGCCGTCATGTGCCTGCGCGAGCCTTCGCTTGGACCATGTTTCGGCGTCAAGGGCGGCGCGGCCGGCGGCGGCTATGCGCAGGTCGTGCCAATGGAGGATATCAACCTCCATTTCACCGGCGACTTCCACGCCATCGGCGTCGCGCATAATCTTCTCTCGGCGCTGATCGACAATCATATTTATTGGGGCAATGCGCTGGGCCTCGACGGGCGCCGCGTCGCCTGGCGGCGCGTCGTCGACATGAACGATCGCTCGCTGCGCTCGATCGTTTCGTCGCTCGGCGGCGTCGCCAATGGCTATCCGCGCGAGGACGGCTTCGACATCACCGTCGCTTCGGAAGTGATGGCGATCTTCTGCCTCGCCAGCAATTTCGCCGATCTGCAGCGCCGCCTCGGCGACATCATCGTCGGCCAGACGCGCGAGAAGAAGAGCATCCGCGCCTCGGAGCTTAAGGCCGCCGGCTCAATGGCCGCGCTGCTCAAGGACGCGATCGCGCCCAATCTCGTGCAGACGCTCGAAAATAATCCGGCCTTCATCCATGGCGGGCCTTTCGCCAATATCGCTCATGGCTGCAATTCGGTGATCGCCACCAAATCGGCCTTGAAGCTCGCCGACTATGTCGTCACGGAAGCAGGTTTCGGCGCCGATCTCGGCGCGGAAAAATTCTTCGACATCAAATGCCGCAAGGCGGGGCTCAAGCCCGATGTGACGGTCATCGTCGCGACAATCCGCGCGCTGAAGATGCATGGCGGCGTCGCCAAGGAAGACTTGAAGAATGAAAATCTCGAGGCGCTCGAAAAGGGCTTCGCCAATTTGAAGCGCCACATCGCCAATGTCCGCAAGTTCGGCGTGCCGGTCATCGTTTCGGTCAACCGCTTCAGCTCTGACACTCAGGCGGAGATCGATCTTTTGAAGAAGCTCTCGGCGGGCGAGGGCGTCGAATGCGTCCTCGCGGACCACTGGGGTTCTGGCGGCCCCGGCGCGGCGGAGCTCGCCCAGACGGTCGTCAAGACGATCGAGACGCAGCCGTCGAACTTCAAGCCGCTTTACCCGGACAACATGCCGCTCGTCGAGAAGGTGCGCACCATCGCCAAAGAGCTGTATGGCGCCGCCGACATCTCCTTCGACGCCAGCGTCAAATCGCGCTTCGCCGAGCTCGAGAAGGAAGGCTTCGGCCATCTCCCGGTCTGCATCGCCAAGACGCAATACAGCTTCTCGACTGACCCGAACGCCAAGGGCGCGCCGTCCGGATTCACGATCCCGGTGCGCGAATTGCGGCTCTCGGCGGGCGCGGAGTTCGTCGTCGTCATCTGCGGCGACATCATGACGATGCCCGGCCTGCCGAAGGTTCCGGCGGCCAACAATATCGAGGTCGACGCCAACGGCCGCATCTCCGGTCTGTTCTAACCCGCAGCGATTCTTCGGCGGCGATGGCGGCGCCGATTGTTATCTGAAACCAGTCCGCTCAAAAGGAGCCAGCTAATGTTGAATTTCAGAGTTCCCGGCAAAAACTTCCTCTTCGTGCCGGGCCCGACCAATCTTCCAGATCGCATCGTGCGCGCCATGGCGGTGGCTTCCGAAGACCATCGCTCGCCGACCTTCCCCGATCTCGTGAAGCCGCTGTTTCCCGGGCTGAAGAAGGTGTTCGGCACCGAGAAGGGCCACGCCTTCATTTTTCCGGCGTCCGGCACCGGCGGCTGGGAAGCGGCGATCACCAATACGCTGTCGCCCGGCGACAAGGTTCTCGCCCAGCGCTTCGGCCAGTTCTCTCATCTGTGGATCGACCTCTGCCGCCGCCAGGGCCTCGATGTCATCGTGCAGGAGCGTCCGTGGGGAACCGGCAACGATCCGGAGCTGATCGAAGAGACGCTGAAGGCCGACAAGAACCACGAGATCAAGGCCGTTCTCGCCACGCATAACGAGACCGCCACGGGCGTGACCTCGGACATCGCCGCCGTCCGCAAGGCGATCGACAACGCCAAGCATCCGGCGATGCTTTTCGTCGACGGCGTGTCCTCCGTCGCCTCGCTCGAATTCAAGATGGACGAATGGGGCGTGGACGTGATCGTGTCGGGCTCGCAGAAGGGCTTCATGCTGCCGGCCGGTCTGCTGCTGATGGCCGCGAGCCCGAAGGCGATCGAGAAGGGCAAGACCAACAAGGGTCGCCGCGCCTATTTCGAATTCCAGGACATGATCAACGCGAACGCGCAGGGCTACTTCCCTTACACGCCGTCCGTCCCGCTGCTTTACGGTCTCAAGGAAGCGCTGTCGATCCTGTTCGAAGAGGGTCTCGATCAGGTCTACAAGCGCCACCATCACCTCGCCGAGGGCTGTCGCGCCGCGGTCGCGGCCTGGGGCCTCAAGTGCTGCGCCAAGGAGCCGAAGTGGAACTCCGACACCGTCACCGCCATTGTGGTGCCGGAAGGCTCTGACGCCGCAAAGGTCATCGAGACCGCTTACAAGCGTTACAACCTCGCGCTCGGCGCCGGCCTCTCGGAAGTCGCGGGCAAGGTGTTCCGCATCGGCCATCTCGGCGACCTCAACGAGCTGATGCTGCTCGGCGCCATCGCCGGCGCGGAAATGGCGATGCTCGACAATGGCATCAAGATCCAGCCCGGCTCCGGCGTCGCGGCCGCGCAGGCGGTCTATCGCGCCAATCCGCTGTTGAAGATGTAAGCGACGAAAACGCAAAGCCCTCTTCCCGCAAGCGGGGAGAGGGCAGCGTCCCGAATGCAAATAATAAGTTGGGGAGTTTCGGTTCCATGTCGCACAAAATCGTTTTTCTCGATCGCGAAACGCTCGACGCCAATGTGCGCAAGCCCAACTTTCCGCATGAATATGTTGAATACGCGCAGACCGCGCCGGACCAGCTCGTCGAGCGCCTGAAGGGCGCGGATATCTGCATCACCAACAAGGTGCCGCTGCGCGAAGCGACGCTGAAGCAGCTGCCCGATCTCAAGCTGATCGCCGTAGCAGCGACCGGCACGGATGTGATCGATAAAGCCTATACGAGCGCGAACGGGGTCACTGTCTCCAACATCCGCAATTATGCCTTCAACACGCTTCCCGAACATGTGTTCGCGCTTCTCTTCGCGTTGCGCCGCAACCTGATCAATTACTATAATTCGGTGCGGCAGGGGCGCTGGGGCTACGCCAATCAATTCTGCTATTTCGACTATCCGATCTATGACATCGCCGGCTCGACGCTCGGCATCGTCGGCTATGGCGCGCTCGGCAAGGAAATCGAGAGACGCGCCGTTGCGTTCGGGATGAAAGTGCTGATCAACGACGTCACCGATGTGCCGAACAAGGTGGACGTCGCGACGATCCTGCGCGAAGCGGACGTCATCACGCTCAATTTGCCGCTGACGCCCGAAACCAAGAATATGATCTCGACGAAAGAGCTGGCGTCGATGAAGAAGACCGCCTGCATCATCAACACGGCGCGCGGCGGCATCGTCGACGAGGCGGCGCTCGCCGACGCTCTGCGCAAGGGCGTTATCGCCGGCGCGGGCTTTGACGTGCTCACCGTCGAGCCTCCCAAGAACGGCAATATCCTGCTGGACCCAACGATTCCCAATCTCATCATCACGCCGCATGTCGCCTGGGCCTCGAAAGAGGCGATGCAGGTGCTCGCCGATCAACTCGTCGACAATATCGACGCTTTTGTCGCCGGCAGCCCGCGCAACGTCGTGACGGCGTGAGAACCCAATGTGCCTCGCTCCCCATCGCCGTCATGCCCGCGCTTGTCGCGGGCATCCACGCGGCGCCGCTACGGAGCGATTGGAAATACTTCGCAACGTCCCGGCGTGGATGGCCGGGACAAGCCCGGCCATGACGTGGCCTGAGGAAATCCAATGACCAAGAAACTGCTTTTTCTCTTTGACACCGATCCCGTCCCAAGCGTCTTCGATACGGTCGTCGGCTATGACGGCGGCGCCGACCGCATCATCGGCTATGGCGACGTGACGACCGAAAACGTTGGCGCGCTCGTCGACGGCTGCATTTACACGCGCGGTCCCAAAGAGAAGCAGTATACGGCGATTTTCGTCGGCGGCGGCAGCATGACGGCGGGCGAAGCCGGGTTCAAGGCGGGGAAGAAACGCTTCTTTTCCAATTTCCGCGTCTCAGCCATGCTCGATTCCAATGGCTCCAACACGACGGCCGCCGCAGGCGTCGCGCTGCTCGCCAAGGCGAGTTCGCTCAAGGGCAAGAAGGCGGTGGTGCTCGCCGGCACCGGCCCGGTCGGCATGCGCGCCGCCGCGATGTTGAACATCGAGGGCGCGGAAGTCGCGATCACCTCGCGCCAGATTTCTCGCGCGCAAGCCTCGGCGGCTGCGATTCAGGAGCGCTTCGGCTTTACGCCGACCGTGATCGAGGCGGCCGACAACGCCGCGCGCGCAGCCGCCTGCAAAGGCGCGCAAATCGTCTTCGCCGCCGGCGCCATCGGCGTGCCGCTCCTCGATGAGAAGGATTGGCAGAACGATCCGACGATCGAGCTCATCGCCGACTGCAATGCGCAGCCTCCGCTTGGCGTGGGCGGCGTCGAGGCGACCGACAAGGCGAAAGAGCGTCACGGCAAGATCGTTATCGGCGCGTTGGGGCTCGGTGGCCTCAAGCTGAAATTGCATCGCGAATGCGTCGGCAAGCTGTTCGACGCCGCCGATCAGATTTTCGACTGCGAGAATATCTACGCGCAAGCCAAAGAGCTGGCGTGAGATTGAGGAACGATATGAGCGCGAAAAACGATACGATTGGGAAATTCCTCGACGAACTCGCAAGCGGCGCGCCGACGCCGGGCGGCGGCGGCGCTGCGGCGCTCTCTGGCGCCATGGGCGCGGCGCTGGTTTCGATGGTGTGCAATCTCACCATCGGTAAGAAGAATTACGAGGCCGTTTCCGCCGATCTTCAGCAGACGCTCGAAAAGGCCGAGAAGCTGCGCGCCGAGCTGACGCAAGGCATTGACGAGGACGTCGTCGCCTTCAATACGCTGATGGGCGCCTATGGCCTGCCGCGTGGCACGGATGAAGAAAAGGCGAAGCGCGCCGAGGCGATCCAATCGGCGCTCAAGACCGCGACGCTTGCGCCGCTATATACCTGCAAGATCTGTTACGGCGTCATCGCGCTGTCGAAGGAAGCGGCGGACAAGGGCAATCTCAATGTCATCAGCGACGCCGGCGTCGCCGTGCTCGCGGCCAATGCGGGCCTGCGTAGCTGCGCGCTGAATGTCTTCATCAATGCCAAGTCGATCAAGGACCGCGATTTTGCGGAAAAGCAGCTCGCCGAGGTGAATGCGCTGCTCGCAAAGGCCGCGGCCGAGACTGAAGCGGTCTATCAGACAGTAAAAGACAAAATCGGCGGCTAGGCCATGAT
>CAZCJY010000127.1:0-7865 GCA_964498975.1 uncultured Methylocystis sp. | reverse complement strand
CCCATGACCAGCGCGAGCACCGGCAAATTTATCCGCGTCCCGGCTGGGTCGAGCATGACGCCGCCGAGATCTGGCGAAATGCGCAAGCGACGGTTCAAGGCGCGCTGGCGAAGGCCGGCCTCACGCCGTGCGATCTCGCGGGCGTCGGCGTCACGAATCAGCGCGAGACAACTGTCTTGTGGGATCGCGCGAGCGGCGCGCCGCTGCATAACGCGCTCGTCTGGATGGACACGCGCACGCAAACGCAGGTCGACCGGCTGGCCGCGCAAGGCGCTGGCGACATGGTCCGCGCCAAGACCGGTCTGCCGCTCGCCACTTACTTTTCCGCGCTGAAGCTCGCCTGGCTGCTGGACGCCGTTCCCGGCGCGCGCGAAATGGCGGCGAAGGGCGAGGCGCTGTTCGGCACGATCGACTGCTGGCTCATTTGGAATCTCACCGGCGGCGCCGAGGGCGGCCGGCATGTCGTCGATGCCACCAATGCATCGCGCACGCAGCTGATGAATCTCGCGACCCTGCAATGGGACGAAGAACTGTTGCGGCTCTTCGACATTCCGCCGACCTGCCTTCCGCAGATACGCTCTTCGAGCGAAGTCTACGGAGAATGCATCGGCGCGCTCGCGGGCGTTCCCCTCGCCGGCGCGCTCGGCGATCAGCACGCGGCGCTCTTGGGCCAAGCCTGCCTAAACGCCGGCGACGCCAAGAACACTTACGGCACCGGCTGCTTCCTGCTCATGAACACGGGAGAGACGCCGCATGTCTCGACGAAAGGCCTGCTCACGACCCTCGCCTATAAGCTTGGCGAGGAAAAGCCTGCTTACGCGCTTGAAGGCTCGATCGCCATCGCCGGCGCGCTGGTGCAGTGGCTGCGCGACAATCTCGGGCTGATCGAGAACAGCGAGGAGATCGAGGCGCTGGCGAAAAGCGTTCCGGATAATGGCGACGTCTATTTCGTGCCCGCCTTTTCGGGCCTCTATGCGCCGCGCTGGCGCGGGGACGCGCGGGGAATCATCGCGGGGCTGACGCGCTTCTCGAATAAGGGCCATATCGCCCGAGCGGCGCTTGAGGCGGCCGCGTTCCAGACCCGCGAAGTGCTCGCGGCCATGGTCGCGGACGCTGGCGTCGAGATCGAGGCGCTGAAGGTCGACGGCGGCATGGCGGCCAATGATCTCCTGATGCAGTTTCAGGCCGACATGCTCGACGCGCCAGTCGTGCGGCCGCGCCATCTCGAGACGACCGCGCTTGGCGCCGCCTACGCCGCCGGCCTCGCCGTTGGATTTTACGAGAGCGTCGACGACATCGTCGCCAATTGGCGCGCCGCGCGCCGTTTTACGCCCAACATGGCTCAGGAAGAACGCTTACGGCTCGTCGCCTCTTGGGAAAAGGCGGTGGAGCGCTCGCTCGGCTGGGCGGTCGACCGCTAATCGAAATCGACGGTCAGCCCATGCTTCTCCAGCTGCTTCTCCACCGCATCGAGAATCTTTTGCAATTCGTCGATGTCGATGAGCGTCTCATCGTCGGGCGCGTCCCAATGCTCGATGTCGTCGAGCCGCACGATAAAATCCGCGTCCTCCTCCGATTCGGCGTCGGGCGGCGCGGCGGGGATGGTGAGCGTCTTGCCGGCGCGGCGCACGCGGATCGCGCCTTCCGTCACCTCGACTTCATAAGCGCCCGCGCGTCGCGCCATAGTCCCCTCCAGCCTTGCGGCTCTCAAGCTTCGACAAGTCCCGCGCGAATGGCGGCCTTGCGCATGAGCGTCGGCAATCCTTCTTTATCGAGATTGCCGCGCGCCGCCCAGCGGCAATCGGGAGGGGACGCTTTCCCTTGGGTCTGCGCGACGAACACCGTCGCCTCCAGCGCGAAATGCGTAAAGACATACGCGACCGGCTTTTCGAGCGCCCGCCAGCGCGCCCGGCAAGGCGCGAATGCGCGCAAATCGTCCACGCCAGCGTCCTGCGTCAGCGGCGTCGAGGGAAATGCGTTCATGCCGCCGAAAAGCCCGCGCGGCGGCAGCCTTCGCAACAGCACGTCGTCGCCGCGGCGCAAAATGAAAATCGCGCCGCGCCGTCTGGGCTTTGCGCGCTTCGCCTCCCTGACGGGATATTTGTCCTGCGCGCCCAAGCGCCGCGCCGCGCAAAAGGACGCGAGCGGACAGGCCCCGCAAGCCGGCGTGCGGGGCGTGCAGACCAGCGCCCCAAGCTCCATCAGCGCCTGAACGAAATCGCCCGCGCGCGCGGGCGTCGCAAGCGCCCCGGCCTTTTCGCGGATCAGCGGCTTGGCGGCGCGCGGCGGCGCGTCGACGGCGTGAAGCCGCGCGACGACGCGCTCGACATTGCCGTCGACGGCGACGCTGGGCTGATCGAAAACGATCGCGGCGATCGCCGCCGCCGTATAGGCCCCGACGCCAGGCAGGCGCAGCAGCGCCCCTTCTTCCTGCGGAAGGCGACCCCCGAAATTTGCGACGACGGCCCGCGCGCAGGCGTGGAGGTTGCGCGCGCGGGCGTAATAGCCAAGCCCCGCCCATTGCGCCAGCACGTCGTCGAGCGGCGCGTTGGCCAGCGCCTCGACGCTCGGCCAGCGCTTAAGAAATTTCGCGTAATAAGTTTGAACCGTCGCGACTGTCGTCTGCTGCAGCATGATCTCGGAGAGCCACACCGCATAAGGATCCGGCGTTTCGCCACGCCGCGCGCGCCACGGCAGGTCGCGTCGATTGGCGTCGTACCAGGCGAGCAGCGCGGCGCCCGGTTTGGTCGATTTCGCTCGAGGCTTTATCATGACCCGAGTGATAGGGGGCGAAGCCTCGCCCGCGCAAGGAGGCGGCCCCGCCGCAAGCCCGAATGAGCGTTTTGCCACGCAAAGGCTCAAGAGCGCGTCCGTTGGCGGACTATGTGCTGCGTGAACTCGACCCGCTCGTGGCCAAGCGCGGTTTCGGCGAGGCCTCGCTCTTCCTGCGCTGGCGCGAGATCGTCGGCGACCGTATCGCCGGCCTTTGTCAGCCGGCGCGGCTGCAGTGGCCGCCGCGCGCAAGAACAAAGACCCCCGAGAACAAGTCCGAGAAGACGCGCGAAAAGCCTCATGAGCCGGCGACGCTGGTGCTCAGGGTGGAACCCGGTTTCGGTCTCGAAGCGCAGCATATGGCGCCGACGATCATCGACCGCGTCAATGCGCATCTGGGCTGGCGCTGCGTCGCGCGCCTCGTGCTGCGGCAGGAGGAATTGAGCGGCCCGCCCGCCTCTCGTGCACGGCCGCGCGCCGCGCCGCCGGCCGATCCGGCGGCGCGCGCCGAGGCGGTGAGGGTGACCGAAGGCGTCGCCGAAGAAGGCCTGCGCGCGGCGCTCGTCAGGCTCGGCGAGCGCGCGCTTTCCGCGCCGAGCGGCCGCCCCGGCGACGCTTGACGGCGCCCGGCGAAGGCTTGCAATCGCGGGCGCTTGCTTTTAGGTTCGCGCCGCTCCTTGCCGCCATAGCTCAGTTGGTTAGAGCACCAGATTGTGGATCTGGGGGTCCCCCGTTCGAGCCGGGGTGGCGGTACCATTCTCGTCTGCAGTTTTCGATGGACTGACGCACACTCCAGCGCACCCTCGTGCAACCGGGAGACGCCGGCGCGGCCATTCCAACGTGAGCGTATAGCGTGAGCGGAACCGCGCGCTTACACATTCGGTGGAGATGCCGTTTTAAAGAGATGCGAGCGCATTCATAGGCGTTCGTTTTACTGCACATTGGCGGGCCTATACCTCGCCCTTCCTTCGCCTGTTCGCCGCGCCATAGATCGCGTTGCGATGGAAGTTGACTGACGACGCCAAGACAAGAATTCTGTTCCGGGACTTCTTTGCCTGTTCGCACACCCGATTCGCGGTCGTTGAGATTTTCCACGACGGACTTCGAAACAAATGAAGGCGCTGCCTACTCGGCGAAGGCGTGAAACTCAGAGGCGAAATCTACGCGCAAGAAGCCATCATGGTCGACGAATTATTCGCCGGCGGAATCACTTGCAGGCGCCTCGTTGTCGGCCGGAGCGAGCTGCCAAAGGCCAAGTCGTCTCCGACGCGGATATCTCGTGAAAGGCGAGCGCCAATATCGTCACAAAAAGTTCCCTCGTTGCGCGAGCCTCGGTCCGCATCGAGGGAAGTATGGTCTGCGGCGAGATCGTCGCCGAGATGGGCGCTATCCTGAACGCAACCTCCAGCGACGCGCCGCTGTGGTTGTATGGTTCGCGGCGGCAAACGGCCGACGATCGAGTATCGCGCCCGCATGGACAGCCAACAAAAAACGCTACGCTGCGCGCCGCAAATAATCACTTATGATGATGCGATCCACTCTTGTGACTTTCATGCGAGGTGAGCGCCAAGCACGTCATCCCACGCAAGCCGCTTCTCGCGCCCGAAGAAGCCATTGATATAGCGCGGGAGGGACCGGCAGCAGCTGGACGCCCCAGCGGCGACTCCTACGCTTAAGCTTCATTGGCGATTGCGATATTGCTCACGGCGGTTATAACGTTGCGGACGACGAGTCGGCTCGGATTGGGCGTATCCCGTTTCCGGTCCTACTTCCGTTTCCATGGTGTTTGGCGGCAATTCCTCACGCGAAGGCGGCAAGAGCGCGTCCGGATTGAAATTGAACGCCTGAGCAACCGCTGGTCCCGCCAACAACTGTCCGCATGCTGTCGCGAGCGCAATGCCGAGCGCCAGACAGAAGCTTCTTGCATAGCCAATCGCTACGATCCGACCGAGATTTTTCATCAACGTCGTTGCTCCTTAAAGGAAATTCCAGCGATAACGCCCAATGGGCGTCGAACGTTCCGTTTTCGGGCCGGGCTGCAGGGAGAAGCCGCCAAATTGCGACCGCCGCCCGACCGTCCGGCATAGCGCGCTCATTTCTCGCGCCTTTCAGTTCAATTCAGAAGACGCCTCAACTAAAAAAAAAATTGCGCGATTTGGCGGCTCATTGCATCACCCGACGAGCAGCTTCAATCATAACGGACTGATTGGATAAGGGAAAGAATATCGCGCATCGGTTGCGCATGCGAGGGCGCTTATCATCGACGTGGTCGCAAATTCGTTAACGTTACACAATCACGGCATAATTCATTAACGCTACACAATCACAGCGTGAGTGGCGTCACACGACGCCTTCATCGATCATCCGCAGGTCCTTGACAAATCTCTAAAATCTTTTTTGCCGTCCACTATTTCGTCGCCATTCGCATTGGGCTGGTCGGTGAGGTAAGTGTTGGAACTTTGTCATTAGCTGAACGTTATTCATACGTCTGCTTTATTAGTCGATTAGTAAGGGTAGCGTGAAGAGTGGGGGCAAAAATGCCAAGCGATGAACCTGCTATCATCCTCGGCGAGGGATACGCGCCTGAATTAGACGCGATTGAGAGTTTACCAAAATCTCTCAATGGGAATTCGCCGAAATCTCCAAACATCCGGACAGAAGATGGACTCGATCCGCCCGCTGTCGTCATCATTGAAAAGCGGCATTTAATAAGGGGTTGTCTCGAGCGCTGTATCGGCGAACTCTTCGGTTGTCCGATGGCCTCGTTTTCGGACATGGAGAGTTGGCGACGGGTTGCGCCTACCATCCACACCCTCGTCATTATCGTTGCCTGGGAAAAAGGTAACCCAGACGCGATCTTGGAGTTAAGTCGGGTAAAGCCAGACGCCCCGGTCATCGTTATGTCGGATGCGCCCGGCGTCGCCGAAATAGAAAAAAGTTTCAAATGCGGGGCGCGAGGTTACGTTTCCAGTAACATAACTCTGGAGGTTGTCGTCGAAGCCATTCGCCTCGTCTCCGCCGGCGGCATTTTTGTTCCTGCTGAAATTTTGCTGCAGGCCTCCTCCATGGACGACAATGCCGCAAGAGCACAACGGGCGATATTCACCACGCGCGAAAAATGTGTGGTGGATGCGCTGCGAAAAGGCAAGGCAAACAAAGTTATAGCTCAGGAACTGAAATTAAGTGAAAGCACAGTCAAGCTTCACGTCCATAACATCATGAGGAAGATGCAAGTGAAGAATCGGACCGAGGTCGCAATGAAGGCGTGACCTGTCGCAAATCCTCGCTCGAGGATTTCCGCGAGTTCGACATTCACGAAGTTGTTGTCGCAACTGTTTCGGGTCGCGGCGCCAAAGGGTTTGTGGCGCACGAATAGCCGGCAAGACCGTCAAGAGGCAGGGCGCGTTCGCGCCCCAGGCGGCGAACTTGCGCGATCCGCCATATTCACCGATTTGCTGCGAGGATTTGCTGCAGGCGCGAAGCAGATGGCGGCGTGATATCGTTACGATCGCCGCGCCGGACCCGCCAGGCAAGATCGACCTTGCTCAGGCGGGTCCGGCTTCTTCTTTCAGAATCAACTTCTCCAGCGTCAGTTCCGAGACCGCCTGGCGCAGACGCGCATTCTCTTGTTCGAGATCTTTCAGGCGCTTAATCTGATCGCTCTTCAGAGGTCCATATTCTTGGCGCCAACGATAATATGTAACTTCCGTCACACCTATCGATCGAACGGCGTCCGCTATCGATCGTCCCTGAGATGTCAGCGCGTCAACCTGCAGCAGTTTCGCGATGATCTCCTCGGGCGTATGTCGCTTCTTCATTTTTTATCCTCCATTTTGCCGGGAGGATCGTTCTTGGGGACGAACTATTCGGAGCCGGCGGTTTGCCTGCAGTAACTCACTGGCCGCCCGAATCTTGTTGAATGATTACGGCTCGGCTGTTTTTGCTGCGTTGTTCTATGACGACATAGCCTGGGCCTCTTCTGGTGGTGACAACTGGCCGATCCTGTGTTGGACCGGATTGGGTGATCTCCGCATAGCTTCTTCCATTTTCGGAGCGGGTGACGATCGTGGTCTCTTCAGCGGCTGCTGTTCCTGTCATGGCGATGACGCTCCCTAGAAAGCTGACAATCCGTCGCATTCGCGCCTCCTAACGTCAAATCCCGCTCCGAGTGGCTATAAGATAGTTACGGCGCTCCCGAAGTGAACGCCCACCCGTTGGCGATCTGCACGATGTTGGCATGGTTGCGGAAGCCGTCCTGGATGACGCCCGCTGAGGCGTTCGGTCCGACTTGGACAATGTGAGCGACGTTCTTGACGCCATCCTGAATGACGTATGCCTGATTGTTCCTGCCGACCTGGCCGACGCCATACACATTCGCGAAGCTTGTTTGGAGCCTGCCGGAATAATTGCTTGGCCCAAATTGAACGCCCACTGTAATGTCGAGCAATGGCGAGGTAAATGTGCGCGTAAAGTCCTGCGCTTTCGATTCCGCCGCCGCTAGAGACGCCGCGAACATCATGCTGGCGCCTATGAATGCGAGATGGGGTTTCATGACGGCACTCCCAAATTTGTGTTAAAGAGAAAGGCGTCCGCGACGATTGCACCTCGCGGACGCCTTCTCGCGAAAGTGCGCCCTAAAGCGCGACTCTCAACTCAACTCAGGGGCTGCCGCTCGTGAACGACGGCGAGTTCTGAATGACCGTCGCGCTCTGCTGGATGTAGGACAGCTTGTTGTGGTTGGCCGTCTGGGTCACATAGGCCGTGGCGTCCGCGCCATTGTAGCTGTGCTTGATCGTCGAACCCTTCCGGCAACCGCAGTCGAAGCTCGGCGAATTCTGGACGACGGTCGCATCCTGCTTAACGGCGGCGAGGAAGTTCCCGTTCGCCGTCTGCGTGACGGAAGCCCACGAATCCGCGTGGTTGTAGCTGCCGGAAATGCTATTGCCGGAGCTCCACCAGCCACCCGCGAACGCGACAGAAGAGATGCTCGCCAGGGCGAGAGCGGCGGGAATTACAAGCAGTTTCTTCATGACAATTCCTCCTGCGAGGTTTTTGAATGAGGTGAAGGTCGCCACCCCAGGAAGCTGCTGTGC
>CAZCJY010000126.1:0-7942 GCA_964498975.1 uncultured Methylocystis sp. | reverse complement strand
GGCCATGCGGTCGCTGCGCGCGCCGATCCGCGTCTTGCTCGGGCCGCAGAACGATTATTTCGCGCCCGAGGCGGTTGAGATTTTTCTCAATGCGCAGTGGCGGATCGGCGCGCGCAGCGACCGCATGGCCTATCGGCTCGAGGGCCCAGCGATCCCGCACCTCCGCGGCCACGATATTGTCTCGGACGGCGTGGCGATGGGCGCGATCCAGATTCCAGGCGACGGCGCGCCGCTGGCGCTGATGGCCGACCGCCAGCCGACCGGCGGCTATCCAAAGATCGCGACCGTGATCGGCGCCGATCTCGGGCGTCTCGCGCAACGGCGGCCGGGAGAGGCTTTGCGTTTTCGCGCCGCGCCTATTACGCCGCGATCAAAGCAGGGGCGCAATTGGCGCCGCTCGCCGCCGATCTCACCACCGAGACGCTGCTTGCCGAAAATCTCGTCGGCGGCGTCGTCGACGCCAAGGACTAAGACGGAATCAAGCTGAGCAGTTTGCTTGGCGTGTCATTCCCGGCAGGCCGAAGGCCTGACCGGGAATCCAAAGAAGGCCAGCGTTCTCCGATCGGCTCTGGATTCCCGATCGCTTCGCTGACGCGAAGCGTCGGGAATGACATGCGGGCAGTTCAATCGGACGTGGACTGATTATTCCGCCGGCTCCTTGACCTCGGCGATGAGCGCTGGCTCCAGGGGTGCAGCGTGTGCGGGTGCGGAGACGACCGCCTTCGTCGCCGCCCTGCGCCGCTTCCACCACTTGATCAGCATCATCCACCACGGATCGCCGACATGGAGATGATAGCGCAGCGGCGTCTTGATGATCGCGAGCACGAGGCCGATCGAGAACAGGCACCACACCGCCGGCCATTCGTTGATGTTGCCGGTCGTCAGGCTCGCCAGAAACGGTCCCGCGACCCAGGAGAACAGGATGAAGCGCCAGCTGCCGTAAAGCGAGGGGATGAAGAACGACATCACCGGATAGCCGAGGAAGCCGCGTCCCAGATAAGCGTTGTCGGCCATGGAGTTGCCGATGCCGTTGGTCGGCAGCAGCCAAGCGATGTGCCATTCCCCGCGCACCGTGCAGAGCACGTCGCCGCAGAGCGGCCGGCCGATGGCGCAATGACCTGCCCAGGAGAAGGGGTAAAGCTGAATCAGCATGGCGATGGCGGCGACGAAGCAGCCGAAATAGGCCCAGGGCGCGATGATTCTGGCGCTGTCCTTGGGCATGAAATAGAGGGCGACGGCGTTGATGAAGAACGGCTGAAACGTAATGTGCAGATAACCGAACATGGTCATTATTTGATTCAGTGGCGAGTCGCATTGGTTCAGGACCGAATAGGCGACCGCCTGAAGCGCCTCCATGCTGGCGAAATAGAGAAGGCACACCCACAGCGCGAGCGGTTCCGGGTCTTTTTTCAACGCGGAATAAGCCGCGCCGGCGATTCCCGTCGCCGCCAACACCGTCGACGCCTCTCCACTCCAGCACATCAGAACGTTTCCTCTTTTATTGTCTGCGACCCGATACACTAACCGCCGCCGGGCGAAAAGCCCGCCGGGGCCAGTTCGAAACGGGCGAATTCGAAGGCCGGCGCGACGGTGCAGCCGACAAGGGTCCAGGCGCCAAGGCTTTTCGCCGATTGCCAGACGCCCGCCGGGACGATCGCCTGCGGCCGTTCGCCCGCAGAAAGATCTGATCCCAGGCGCTGGACGGTCATGCGCGCGCCGTCCGGAGACAGCTTAAGCTCCAGACTCGCGCCGGCATAGAAATGCCAGATTTCGGCGGCGTCGACCCGGTGCCAGGCCGATGTCTGGCCGGCCGGCAGCAGATAATAGATCGCGGTCGAGGCGGCCCGCCGCGCGTCGATCAGCCGGGCGTCGCGAAAGGTCTCGCGATAAAAGCCGCCCTCGGGATGCGGCCTGAGATCGAGCAGTCGCGCGACCTCTTGGGCCGAAAGGTTTTTCACGTTGCTCATGCGGCGAAATTATTCTTGCGCTCGCGCATCTCGGCGAACACCGCGAATGGATTGTCGCACTCCATGCCCATGGCCGCTTTTACGCGCGGATCTTCGACGCGCAGAAACGGATTGGTGGCGTTCTCCAGCGCGATCGTGGTCGGCAAGGTGAATTTTCCCTCCCGGCGCAATTCGGCGACGCTGCGCGCGCGCTCGCGCAGCACGGGGTTGGCGGGATCGACGGTGAGCGCGAATTTGGCGTTGGCCTGCGTATATTCATGGCCGCAATAGACGCGGGTCTCGCCCGGAAGATTGGCGAGCGTCTCCAAGGAGAGGCGCATCGTCTCCATCGTTCCCTCGAAGACGCGGCCGCAGCCCAGAGAAAACAGCGTGTCGCCGACGAACAGAATCTCATCGTGGGCGAAATAATAAGCGAGATGGCCGAGCGTATGGCCCGGCGTCTCGATGACGCGCGCGCGCGCCGAGCCGACCTCGACGATGTCTCCGCCCACGACGGCGCGGTCGAGCGGCGGCAGACGATGCGCGTCCTTGGCGGCGCCGATGACCTTCATTTGCGGAAAGCGCGCTCTGAGCGTCGCGGTCCCCTGCACATGATCGGCGTGATGATGCGTGAGCAGGAGATGCGTCAGCGGCCAGCCGCGCCGTTCTGCTTCGCGCGCGATTGCTTCGCCGTCGGGCGCGTCGACGCTCGCCGTCGCGCCGCTCTGCGCGTCATGCGCGAGCAGGCCGAAATTGTCGCTCAGGCAGATGAACTGCGCGACTTCCAATCCCATCGGGCGCCTCCTTTAAGCGACTTTCCATCATAACGGCGCCTTGCGCAAAAAGGCGACAGACGTGCCGGGCTCCGCGTCTTGCGCCTTCGGGTGATTGCGCCGATGATCGACGCCATGCTGGATGTCGTCGATCTGCGGGCCTTTTACGACACCGCCCTTGGGCAGGTCGCGCGCCGGCTGGTGTCGCGGCTGCTGCGCTCCCGCTGGGAGGACCACGCCGGGCTTTGCGTGCTGGGGCTTGGCTACGCGACGCCCTATCTCGACGATTTTCGCGAGAAGGCGCAGCGGGTCGTGGCCTTCATGCCGGCGACGCAGGGCGTCGTGCATTGGCCGCTCGACGGCCGCTCGGCTTCCGCGCTGGTCGAGCCGTCGATGACGCCGCTTCCCGACGCCAGCATGGACCGCATCCTTCTCGTCCATGCGCTCGAAATCGACGAGCATCCGCGCGATCTGATCGAGGAGATCTGGCGCATCCTGACGCCGGGCGGACGGGTCATTATCGTCGCGCCGAGCCGGACAGGCCTTTGGGCGCGGGTGGATACGACGCCTTTCGGCCAGGGCCACCCCTATTCGCGCGGGCAGCTGCAGGAATTGTTGCAGCAGACGCAGTTCCTGCCCGTGTTCTGGGGCGAGGCGCTTTATGTCCCGCCATTCGCGCGCGCGTCGTTCTTAAGCTCGGCCCCTGCCTTCGAGCGCATCGCCGGCCGTTTTTCTCTGCCGGGGGGCGGCGTGCATGTGGTGGAGGCGACCAAGCAGCTCTATCGCCCCATCGCCCGTCGCGCCGTGCGCCGGATGCAGGTCGAACTGGATCCGGCGCTGGAGGCGGCGGGCGCCGAAGCGGGGCTGGAAGGCGCCTGAGAAGTCACCGCCGGCCGAACTCGACCTTCACGCCGAAGGCTTGCGCCAGGAACAAGCCGCCATGGATCAGCCCCGTCTCGTCGATGCCATGTCCGAGACGCGCGGAAAGATGCCATTGGGTCGGCGCGCCTTCCTCGGCGAGCGCATTGGCGGACATCATCAGCGCTTCGACGGGTATCATCTCGTCCTCCTCGCCGTGCGAAAGCAGAATCGCTGGCGGCTTTTCGTAGCGCATAAGCTCTTCGCCGGGCTGCGCCGGGCCAATGATGAAAGCGCCCGAATAGCCCAGTATCGCGCACGGCGGATTTCTGCGGCGCAGGCCGGCGTGCAGCGCCATCATCGCGCCCTGACTGAAGCCCACCAGCGCCAGTGCGCTCTCGTTAAAGCCGCGCTTCGCCAGCTCGGCGTCGAGAAAAGCGTCGAATCCAGGACGGGCGGCGACGCAGCCGCGCCAGCGCTCGTCAGGGTCGCGCATGGTGAGCGGAAACCATTGTCGCCCCATCGGCGACATGGCGCATCGCTCGGGCGCATTGGGCGCGATGAAATCGGCGTCGGGGAGAAAGGCGCGCCATTGACGGCCGATCTCGATGAGATCGGCGCCGTCGGCGCCGTAACCATGCAGGAAGATGACAAGCTGCTTAGGCTTGCCGGATTTCGCCTGAACTCTCGGGCCATCGATCGCCGCCGTCATGAACCCGCGCCCCTCCTTGGCCTTGAAGCAATTCGCGAGGGGTTATGCGCGAAGGTCCGCGCCGACGCAACGGCGCCGGCGACTACATTGCTTTAACGAGAAAATACATAATCTTGGACGCGTAAATGCAGGCGGCGGCGAGCGTGCTATGCTTCACCACCGTCATCGCGAGATAAATGTGATCCGGCCTCATCAATAATCCTCGTATTCGCGTGCAAACGCTGCGCGCAGGGCGATCGCATCAGTTGCGATTCAAGATAGAGACGTTTGCATCGCTAAGGTTCGCGTGGCCTGCGTCTCGAACAGGCTCTCCGCAAGAGGCGCGCCAAGCGCGCGCGGTTCGATCAAAATGCGTCGCTTCGCCGCAGGCGAAAGCTCCTCGCGTTACATCGAACCCATCGAGGTCAGGTAACTTTCGCAGGCGCCTTAGGTCAAGCGGCGCGCCTTGTGATTCCTGGCGTCGCGACAATATGTCACTTAATTCAATTTGGCCGAAGCGACATCGGCGCCGCTGGCGAATCGATGCGAACGCCCCAAAATAATGCGTCGAAACGCGCGCATGAGCGCGTCGATTAATCGGTGGGCGCCGCAATGGCCAAGTTTCTCATCATCGCCGGACTCGTGATGATCGGCGTCGGCCTCCTGTGGATGATCGGCGAGCGATTCGGTCTTGGGCGCCTGCCAGGCGACATCACGATCGAACGCGGCAATCTGCGCGTCTACTTCCCGCTCGCCAGCTCGCTGGCGCTTAGCGTCGTCGTCAGCCTGCTCTTTTGGCTCTTCAATCGCTGACTTCGGCTTTTTGACAAAATGACGCGCGCGCCTCCTAATGCCGCAAAATCAGGGAGGCGCGATTGCCGGCTTTCTTCAGACATTTGACGGTGACGGAAATGGCTGCGTTGTTTTGCGGGGGCTTCCTCGTCGCGACATGGTTCGGAGTCTTCCTATACCGGACCTTCGCGCAGAAATGGATTCACGGCCGGCGCAGCGCCAATGAGATGATTGGCTTGACGCTCGCGGCCTTCTCGACGCTTTACGGCATTCTGCTCGGACTGCTCGCGGTCGAGGCCTATCAGGATTTCGCCGCGGTGAAGGACATCGTGTCGAAGGAGGCGTTGACGCTTGCGGCGTTGCATCGCGACTTCGAGGGTTATCCGCAACCGATCCGCGGCGAGCTTCAGGACAAGCTGCGCGACTATGCGCGCGAGGCCATCGAAACCTTGCATCCGGCGGATGGCGCGTCAGTGGCGGAGGCGGCGCATTCGTCTTCGCCGCATCTGAAGGCGCTGTTCGACCGGGTCATGGGCTTTCAGCCCGCCCTAAAAAGCCACGAAACAATTCTCGCCGAGAGCTTCAGTCGATTGAATCTGCTCGTCGAACACCGCCGTTATCTGATCGTCGCCGGCGACGACGGCATACCGCCCGAACTTTGGCGGGTTGTCTGTCTCGGCGCCTTCTTGCTGCTTGGGCTCATGTGCCTCTTCGACATGGAGCTCCATGTCCACTTAATCCTGAGCGGCGCGATGGCGCTGTTTCTCGGCTCGGTGGTGTTTCTAGTAGCGGCGCTCGACAATCCGTTCAGCGGAGGCCTGACGGTCAGCGCCGCGCCGCTTGAGGCGGTGCACGAAATGCTGACGAGGGAGAGATAAGAGTTAAGCGGGGCGGCTGGCGGTCCCGAAGGGATTCGAACCCCTGACCTTCGGTTTAGGAAATCTCGTTTTTTCTGTTGTGTTCAGAGACTTCAAACGCTCGCGACTGTCTACGGTAGTGAATGCGGTCAATGAGTTATGAAACGATTGTCTACCATGAACTCCCTGAAGTTAAGCCGGGAATGAAGGCCATCACTGGGCGGAGGGTTGCAGGCTCCGAGCAACATTGAGGGCATAGCGATGCAACAGCACAGTTAAGTTTATATCAACGCTCGGGTGGCAGAGTGGATGCATTGCGTTCTTCTGCCGGACGTGGAAACGTCCGGCACAGTGCATGGCGCCGCGTCATGGGCAGCAATTCTCTCGGCAAGGCGTACGCCGCATGTTCCACTTCTGCGGCGCTTCGCGCACGCCCTCTTGGGATTTTCGCCGCTTTGATGATTGGCGCCGTACCGCTTTGGATCCTCGGCGCGGTGTCCATTCTTGCTGGTCCCGACTCCTCCCCGGAAAATGTAGCCGCCACGGCCGCGGCAACTCCAGCCAAGTGCGAACCGAAGCTCATTTTTGAAGGCCGAACAGGGCGCAATGACGCTGGCTTACGGCAGATCTCACTCCACTGCGATGGTTGGGCGGACCTTTCTTTGATCGTCCCCGATGACCAGCGGGAGCCTATCCGCGCTCTCTTCGACAGATACAAGCGAAAAAAAGCTGACGTTGTCGTGCTCGACTATGAGCGCAAGGGACGCTGGAGCATTTCCTATTGGGACGTCGACCTTGACGACACCTTTTCCACCATCGGCGTACATTCTGACGGCGCTATGCAACCGACACGCTTCGAGCAGCGGTGTAAGTATGGCGCGGCTACCAGAGACGGGGGCTGCAACTACCTCCCTGCTTTTGCGTTGGGCGGCGGCATGCTTCGACATTGATTCTTCCCTACTATGCCTATTCGCTTGCGAGAGGAGGCGTCACGGGTGGGCGCCGGTTCTCCCACGGTTCCCCAAATTTCATCCAGCCGAAGTTGTCAAAAAACGTGCGCGACAAAATCTAAATTTGATTAGCATTCGCTGTCCGCGAAAAGAACATCACAGACAACCCGACTTTGCGATGTTCGAGCAAAGGAGAGCGATATTGAGGCGCTATCTGGGGGCGATTGTGGAGACTTTGCCGCGGCCAACCGTCGCCGCGCGCCGGCCGATAGGTGCCAACGTTTCTCGCAGACTAAGCACGTTGACGCTGTAGAATTTAGCTGATGCAAGTTCGAACCCAATCCGAAACAATGAACAGAGAGTTCGACTGTTTCTCGTGCCCTCGCGATGCCCTCTTGATCGCGAACTCTATCAAATGAGCGACAAGCGTGCATCGATTAGTGTCACATTTTCAGCGGCTTATAGTGGCGGTCCCGAAGGGATTCGAACCCCTGACCTTCGGTTTAGGAAACCGCTGCTCTATCCTGCTGAGCTACGGGACCGCGCGCGCCCCTATCTAGCATAGCGCGCGCGTTTGAAAAATTCCGCTGCGGCTCCGCCTCTTTGGGCGCGCTGCGAGGCGGGGAGGCGTCCATGTTCGAGTCCGCGCGGCTGCCGCACGCCATGACGAAGGAGGATTTCGTCGTCTTCGAGACGAGGCTGCGCGAAAACCTGCTCGACGCCCAGTTCGAACTCGCCGAGCAAAAGCGGGCGGCGGTGCTCGTCTTGATCAACGGCTCCGACGGCGCCGGAAAGGGAGAGGTCGTCAATCGTCTCTATGACTGGCTCGACGACCATTTCCTCGAAACGCTCTCCTATGGCGCGCCCACCGACGAAGAACGGGCGCGGCCGGGCGCATGGCGCTATTGGCGCGACATGCCGGCCAAGGGCCGAATTGGCCTCGTGCTCGGCTCCTGGCACCATCGGGCGCTGCGCAATCGCGCGCTCGGCCGGCTCGACAAGGCGGCTTACAATGATGCACTGGAGGAGATGAATCGAGCCGAAGAAATGCTGCGTCTCGAAGGCGTTCATCTCT
>CAZCJY010000125.1:0-7991 GCA_964498975.1 uncultured Methylocystis sp. | reverse complement strand
TCACAATGTCAGATAGAGGAGCGGCGACGCGCGTCCCGTGTGCGCGGCCGGAAAAGCCGTTCGCGGTGGAATCCGATCGCCCAATTCGCCGGGATGCGGCGTCTGCCGAGCGCCGTGCGCGGCGACCTGTTGGTGGAAGCGTAAGCGCCAAAAGCGTTCCGGGCAATCAACGCAACATCAGACATGGTTCGACGATCAGCGCGCTAGCGCCCCCCAACGCAACGCCAAAGCCGGACGGATTTGAACAGTCCCGCGCGACACGCCAAGAATTTTCGCAAGCTCGGACAGCGAGGCGCGACCATCAGTCCTCAGGCCAGCGATCAAGCGATGATCGAGGTCGTCCGAAATAGGCAGGGCATTGTTGCTTGTTTGTTGGTAGCATTTTGCTATAAATCGAGAATATCCAATAAAATCAATAGAAATTGATTCCGCCCCTGGGCGCCATCCGCTACATCACCGCTTGAAATTTCAATCCGTTAGAAAGCGGATTTGCCCCCGTGCTCCCGATCGGAGAAAAGTGGGGCAGTTTTGTTCAATTTTTGTTTTCGTCAAAGCGCGCCATCGCTTTCGCGGCGAGCACTTTCTGGCGCGCGCCGCGGGTGTAGCGAACGACCTCCTTCGAAGTCGTATGGCCGGTGATGGGGACCATCTCGCAGCTCATTGCAACTCACTTAAACGCGACCCAAACCGGAGCGGCGCTTGCCGGTCCGCTTGTTACGCTCGGCGGTACACAGGTTGCCGACACATTTAGGGCAATCGAACTCTGGAAAGACCTTCGCCGTATTGACGGCGAATTGACCAAGGCAGGATTCTTAGACGCAGCACAGCGTGAGCTACGCCTCGACTTCGACGATCTCGTCGTGTTCGATCTCATGACCAGTTCAGAGGTTCAGCGCATTCCCGGCTGTCTGTAAGTATGGGCCTCCGGCAAAATTCGCGATGCATTGACCGCGTTTGTTTGCCCGATCAACTCCCGCAACCGGAATCGATCCGGTGGGGTAGGAAACTCGAAAACCTTAGAAAACAGCAGAAAATTCCACTGCCCCACTTTGTCGCAAGCTATTGAATTCAATCACTCGGGGCAGCCCGCCCCTGGGCGCCAGAAAATAAATAAGTATCAAATACTTATACAATAGTTGGGAGCCGCCCCTTGTTTTCGGGATTCTTGCAACTGGCTAAATCGTCGCTTCCTTTACATTTACGCTGACGTCCAAATCCTGCTTGCCGGCGGCGAGGATGACGCCATCGATTGGCGACACGTCGGCGTAATCGCGCCCGATGGCGATCACGACATGGTCGTCGCCAAGCGTCATGGCGTTGGTGGGGTCAAGATCGAACCATCCAAATTCAGGTCCGCACCAAACCGATACCCAGGCATGGGTTGAGTCGGCCCCTTCGAGTCGCGTCTGGCCAGGGGCGGGAATGGTTCGCAGATAGCCGCTGACATAGGACGCCGCCAATCCGACGCCGCGCAGGCCGGCGATCATGATATGTGCGAAATCCTGGCAGACGCCGCGGCGGCGTTCGAACGCCTGCGCGATCGGCGTCGCGATATGCGTCGCGTCGGGATCATAGGCAAAATCGGAATGGATGCGCCGCGTCAGCTCAATGGCGCCTTCGAGAATGGGCCGCCCGGGCGGAAAGCTTTCGCGCGCATAATTTGCCGCCGCATCGAAGAGCGGCACAAACCGACTTGGATAAATGTAATGGGCAGGAGAGGAGGCCGTGAGCGAGTTTGCCGCATTCGCCGCTTTTCTTGCGATTTCCCAAGCCGGCGTTAAAGCAGGAGCGGGCGGCTGCGCACGCTCCACCCTGACGCGCGCCTCAAGAGCAATTTGCAACTTCGTGTGAGGCTTGTGGATATGCGCCTCGCAAATACGGTTTCCGTGGAAGTCGATCCTGTCTTTTATGATTTCGGCCGCTGGCGACAGCACGATGTGACTGGACAGGACATTTTGACCGCGATCGTTGCGCGGGAGCAGACGCATGGCGCAGCGAGCCGATGCGACGGGCGCATCATATTTGTATGTCGTAAGATGAGTGATGTCGTAAATCACGCGATCCGCGACGGCTGATAGTTCGTTGAGCCTTCGGCGCCTTGCGCGAAATAGCGCCCGGCGATTTTGTCGGCGAGCGCCATCAAACGCTGTTCCACCGAAAGAATCGTCGCTGGGCCAAGAAACCGCGCATCTTCCGATTCGAGTTCGGCGCGCAGTTTGACCGAAAGACGCCGCGGCGGCTCCATAACCCCGTCGTCATGCAAGCTCGGCAAGGCTGTGAGATGTTCATCGATACGCGTCACCTGGAAGGCGACGGAGCGTGGATTGAACGGGTCGAGCATGGTCATATCGAGGACAGGCGCCAAGGCGGCGCCGGAAATGTAGCGGGAACGATAGGTAATCTGCGAGTCGAGCAGATCGAGTAACGCGTCCAGCGTCTCGACCGTCACATCGTCGCCGGCGAATTGCCTCGCAAAGCGACAAGCGCCGATGGCGCGCTCGATCCTGCGGCCAAGATCGAGAAAACTCCATCCCGCGACACGATTGAAATTCTCGTCAATCAGTCCGGACAAAGCCGCCAGCGTGTGGAGCGAGCGCTCCACGACTTCCAGCGCCTCCGGCTCCGTGAAGGCGCGCGCGCCGGCTTTTGTCAGGCGCGTTTCGATCCGGCCGATCAGCTGCCAGACATCCTGCGACAAGCGTTCCCGCACGATGGATGCAGAGCGCTTCGCATAGCGCACGACCGACAATACAGAGCCATAATTTTCCGCGCCGGCGACGGCTTCCCACGCAATCTCCGCGGCGGTCATGTCTGGGGCGTCCGCTGGCGCCGCGCCCCAGGCGATCAATAGTCGCGCGAGCAGTTCGATGGGCTGGCGTCCGTGCGTGTCGACGATTTGCGTCTCGCCGAGTCGCGCTCCTAATGAACGCACGACTCGCAATGTCGCTTCGGCGCGTTCGAGATAGCGTCCCATCCAAAAGAGATTATCCGCGGCGCGGCTCGGCAGATTGCCAAGAACACGGACGATCGGCGGGTCTTTATTGGATGGCAGCAGGGTCGACCATTCAATTGGGCGGCTCGTCAGCACCCAGACGTCGCTCGATCGCGCGCCGGCGTCCATCGACACTGCGCGCACATCGAGCCGGTTGGAGACGCGACAGAAGCCGCCGGGCATCACGGTCCAGCCATCCGCCGTTGCGGCGGCGTAAACGCGGAGGGCGAAGGGCCTCGGCGCGAGCCGACCATCTGTCCAGGCTGGCGTCGTGGATAGTTTGACGATCTCCTGACCGACATAATCGACGCCGCGCTGGTCCATCGCATCGATGAGCCGCTGGCGCTCGGCGTCGGACAGTTCATGGCCGAGCGCGACGCGACGCTCGCCAAATCCCGGGAGGCGGTCGGAAGAAGCCCCGCTGATCGCGCGTTCGTCGAAGGCGCCTAAGACTAGCTCGCGTTCCCTTTCCTGTCCGCACCACCAAGTGGCGACGTTGGAAAGTTTCAGCTCCTCGCCCAATACGCGCTTCGACAGCGCCGGCAGGAAGCTCATAAGCGCGCGCGATTCGATGAGTCCGGCGCCGGGCATGTTGACGACAACCACGGCGCCTTGGCGGATCGCTTCGAACATGCCGGCAACCCCGAGCCGGGACGACGCGTTTTGCTCCAGCGGATCGCACCAGTCGGCGTCGACGCGCCGCCAGATCACATCGGCGCGCTTGAGGCCGGCGATGGTGCGCACATGCAGCTTGCCGTCGCTCATGACGAGATCTTCGCCTTCGACCAGCGTGAGGCCGAGGTAACGAGCTAGATGCACTTGTTCCGAATAAGTTTCGCTCCAAGGGCCGGGCGTCAGCAAGCAGATGCGCGGATCGACGCGCTGCGCCGCCCCAGAGACGCTGGCGCGGAATTCACGGAAAAACGGCGCCAGGCGCTCGACATTCATATCGCGGTAGAGGCTTGGAAAAGCGAGCGAAAGGACGAGCCGATTTTCGAGCGCATAACCGGCGCCCGAAGGCGCCTGGGCGCGATCGCCGAGCACCCACCACTTGCCGTCGGGCCCACGCCCGAGGTCGGCGGCGTAGAAGCGCAGCCAACGCCCGCCGGGCGGCGTGACGCCGCACATCGGCCGAATGAAGTCCGGCGAGCCGGTGATAGCGGCAGCGGGCAGGGCGCCCTCGGCGACAAGTCTCGCATCGCCGTATATGTCGTGTAAGATCTTGTCGAGCAGTTCGGCGCGCTGTGCAACGCCCGCCGCAATGTCGCGCCATTCGGACTCCGGGATCAGCAGCGGCAGACGCCCCAGCGGCCAACTGCGCTCCTTGTTTTCCCCCTGGACCCGATAGGAAATTCCCATGTCGTCGATGCGGCGGCCGGCTGCGGCGAAGCGTTGCTCCAGGCCGTCCTCGCCGAAAGCGGCAAATGTTTCGAGGAACTGGCGCCAATGGGCGCGAGGACGTCCATAGGGGTCAAGAAGCTCGTCTGGCGCGCCGGGCGTGGGCTTATAATCGGCGATCCAGGCCGCAATGCGCTGCGATGTCTGGTCCGTCCCGATCAGGCGCTCAGCGGGCAATGCTCCTCCGGAGGTCCAGCGTCAGCGGAAATTCCAGGCCTGGCTCGTCACGAGGCGGGTCGACAGCGCCGGGCGTATGGCCGTGATCCTGGAATCGCGCCAGTCGCCGCGCTTCGGCTTCATTGCTGTTTACCGGGAAGGCGTCGTAATTGCGACCCCCCGGATGCGTCGCGTGGTAGACGCAGCCGCCCAGCGAGCGCCGGCTCCAGCAGTCGATGACATCAAAGGTCAGCGGCGCATGGACGGGCAGCGTCGGATGCAGCCCAGAGGGCGGCTGCCAGGCCTTGAAGCGCACGCCCGCCACCGCCTCGCCGGGAACGCCAACGCCCGTCATGGGAACGCGCCGTCCGTTGCAGGCGATGACGTGGCGGCCGGGCACGAGGCCCCGCGCCTTGACTTGTAAGCGTTCGACCGAGGAATCGACATAGCGCACGGTCCCGCCGCTCGCGCCTTCCTCGCCCATCACATGCCAAGGCTCCAGCGCGCCACGGATTTCCAGATGCACGCCGCCATGCTCGACACTTCCGGCGAGCGGAAAACGAAACTCGCGCTGCGCCTCGAACCATTCCGGCTCGAAGTCATAGGAGGCGTGGCGCAGATCATCGAGAATGCCGAGGAAATCCTGCCACACAAAATGAGGCAGCATGAATTTGTCATGCAGCGCCGTTCCCCAACGCACCAGATCGCCATGCTGCGGCTCCTGCCAAAACCATGCGACGAGGGCGCGAAGCAATAATTGCTGCGCCAGACTCATGCGCGCATCAGGCGGCATTTCGAATGCGCGGAATTCGACGAGCCCAAGACGCCCGGTTGGCCCATCGGGAGAATAGAGCTTGTCGATGCAGATTTCCGAGCGATGCGTGTTGCCGCTGACATCAACCAAAAGATTGCGGAACAGCCGATCGACGAGCCATGGCGGCACATAGCCTTCGCTGGGCTGCGGCACCTGAGCCAGGGCGATCTCCAACTCGTAGAGCGAGTCGTGCCGCGCCTCGTCGACGCGCGGCGATTGGCTGGTGGGGCCGATGAACAGGCCGGAGAACAGATAGGACAGCGAAGGATGCCGCTGCCAGTAGAGCACGAGACTCTTCAATAGGTCCGGGCGGCGAAGGAAGGGCGAGTCGACCGGGGTTGCGCCACCCAGCACGACATGATTGCCGCCCCCGGAACCGATTTGCCGGCCGTCGACCATGAACTTAGCGGTGGTCAATCGCGCCTGTCGCGCTTCCTCGTAAAGCGCGGTCGTCGTTTCGACGGCGTCCCGCCAAGTGGCGGCGGGGTGAATATTGACCTCGATGACGCCGGGATCAGGCGTCACCTTGATCGCTTCGAGGCGCGGATCGTCCGGCGGCGGATAGCCCTCGATATAGAGCGGCAGCCCGGTCGCCCTGGCGCTTTCCTCGACGGCCTCAAGCAGGTCGAGATAATCCTCGAGCGTTTCAACCGGCGGCATGAACACGCACAGATTGCCGTCGCGCGGTTCGATAGTGAAGGCAGTGCGCACGGCGCCTTCGACAATGGATTGTTCATGCACGTCCTGGCGCGCATGGCCCCCGGAAGTCGGCCCACCGCTCTGGATACGGCGAAAATGCCCGGGTTCCGGCAGCGGCTCGCGCGGCGCGAAAGGATCCTGCGGATAGATGTAAGGATATTCGCCTTCGGGCAGTTTGGGCAGCGACGCGACGGGCAGCCGCAGTCCGATGGGCGAATCTCCCGGCGCCAGGAACAGCTTGCCTCGACGCAGCGTCCACTTCTCCGACACCCAACGCGACTCCGCGCGCGCATTCCAGCGCTGGATCGGCAGAACGAAGCCTGTTGGCTTGCTGAGGCCACGCTCAAAAACCCGCATCATGCGGGAGCGTTCCTCCGCATCGTCGATTTGGGGATCGGAGGGATCGACATTGATCGGGAGGGCGCCCTCCTTGACCATCCAATGCGCCGGATCCTCGTAAGCGGGAACCGCATGCCCGGCGCCAACGCCTAGACGTTCCGCGAGGTCTTGCACAAAGATTTCCGCCTGCGCCGTGGTCGCGCCTTTCGGCGCGGCGAAATCGGCGATCAGTTGCGGTTCGCTCCAGATCGGCTTTCCGTCCTTGCGCCAATAAAGTCCAAAGGCCCAGCGCGGGAGGCTTTCGCCCGGATACCACTTGCCCTGGCCGTAATGCAGAAAGCCGTTGGGCGCGAAACGCTCGCGCAGCCTGCGAATAAGATCGTCGGCGCGCGCGCGCTTGGTCGGGCCAGTCGCCGCCGTATTCCATTCCGGCGACTCGAAATCGTCGATGGAGACGAAAGTCGGCTCGCCCCCCATGGTGAGGCGAACATCCAGCGCGTTAAGATCGACGTCGACTTCTTCGCCCAGCGCGTCGAGTCGGCTCCACGCTTCGTTCGAAAAAGGCGCGGTGATGCGCGGCGCCTCATTAATTCGGTCGACGCGCATCTCGAAACCGAATTCGACTTGAGCGGGCTCGACAAGACCCGATAAGGGCGCGGCGGAGCGATAATGTGGCGCGCCGCACAACGGCAGATGACCCTCGCCGCAGAACAGTCCCGACGTCGCGTCAAGGCCGATCCAGCCGGCGCCGGGCAGAAACACTTCCGCCCAAGCGTGCAAATCGGTGAAGTCGTGATCGGTTCCCTTCGGGCCTTCGATCGGATCGACATCGGCTTTCAGCTGAATGAGATAGCCCGAGACGAAACGCGCCGCGAGACCAAGCTTGCGCAGGATCTGCACGAGAAGCCACGCCGAATCTCGGCACGATCCCGACCTCAGCGCCAAGGTTTCTTCCGGCGCCTGCACGCCCGGCTCCATGCGAATGACATAACGAATATCCTGATGCAGGCGCGCATTAAGCTCGACGAGGAAATTGATGCTTCGCATCTTCTCTTGCGAGAGACTTTGCACGAAGCCTTCCGTCAGGGGACCGACGTCCTCCGGCTCCAGATAGGCGGCAAGCTCAATTTTCTGTTCGTCTGGATAAACGAAGGGAAATTCCTCGGCATAGGGCTCGACGAAGAAATCGAAAGGGTTATAGACAGCGAGCTCCGCCAGGAGATCGACCTCGATCCTGAATTCGCCCGCCTTTTGCGGAAACACAAGACGCGCCAGCCAATTGCCGTGAGGATCCTGCTGCCAATTGATGAAATGATCTTCAGGCGCGATCTTTAGCGCGTAGCTTGAGATTTTCGTGCGGCAATGCGGGGCCGGTCGAAGGCGAACAATCTGGGGGCCAAGCGCGACCAAACGATCATATTTGTAATGCGTAACATGGTGGAGCGCGACTTGGATCGACACGGGAACGGCGCCTCGTTCGAGCGCCTTGCGCCGACTGTTTGGCGTAAGGCATACGGGGGAATTAGGTTGGCCGCCCCGCTAAGTGTCAATCTGATAGGCGGAGAAAATGGCGGTTTTGTCTGAAATTACAGC
>CAZCJY010000124.1:0-8072 GCA_964498975.1 uncultured Methylocystis sp. | reverse complement strand
CCGAGGTCGATTTCACCATGGCCGACATCGACCGCCTGTCGCGGCGCGTGCCGGTGCTGTGCAAGGTCGCGCCTTCCGCGTCCGACGTGCATCTGGAGGACGTGCATCGCGCCGGCGGCGTCGTCGCGATTCTCGGCGAATTACTGCGCGCCGGCATTCTGCACGGCGACCTTCAGACCGTTCATAGCCCTTCCGTCAGCGACGCCGTCGCCCGCTGGGACATCGCGGTCACGCAAAGCGATACGGCGAAAAACTTTTTCCGCGCTGCGCCCGGCGGCGTGCCGACCCAAGTCGCCTTCAGCCAGGAGCGCCGCTACAAGGAGCTCGACGCGGACCGCGCGAAAGGCGCGATCCGCGATGCGGCGCACGCCTTCTCCAAGGACGGCGGCCTTGCGGTGCTCGCCGGCAATCTCGCCGAGGACGGCTGCATCGTGAAGACGGCGGGCGTCGACGAGTCGATCCTGAAATTCTCAGGACCCGCGAAGGTCTATGAAAGTCAGGACGCGGCGGTCTCCGGCATCCTTACGGGCGACGTCAAGGCGGGCGACGTCGTCGTCATCCGCTATGAAGGCCCGCGCGGCGGTCCCGGGATGCAGGAGATGCTCTATCCGACGAGCTATCTGAAATCGAAAGGACTCGGCAAGGCCTGCGCGCTCATCACCGACGGACGCTTTTCCGGCGGCACGGCGGGGCTCTCCATCGGCCACGTCTCGCCGGAGGCGGCGGAAGGCGGAACGATCGCCTTGGTGCAAGACGGCGACAAAATCGAAATCGACATTCCCAATCGCAGGATTACGCTCGCCGTAAGCGATACGGAGCTTGCCGACCGCCGCGCCGCTCAGGCGGCGAAGGGCTTTGCGCCCGCCAAACCGCGCCAGCGCAAGATTTCGACGGCGTTGCGCGCATATGCCTCGATGACCACCAGCGCGTCGAAAGGCGCTGTGCGGGCGGTTCCCTGAAGCTTGGCGTTTTTCGCGCTGCGTCGTAAGCTCGCTGGCTGGTTTTTCGTGCCCGCCGGACCGACGCATGACTCCGTCACGTAAGTTTCTGGCCTCGGGGATGCTGGGGATCGTCCTCGGCTTCGCGATCCTCGCGCTCGCAGGTTTTGTCGCGGTGCGCGCCGAAAGCGATCGTCGCCTGGCAGGCGCGTGGCTGCGACACACCATCAAGGTGCAAAGCGACCTCAATCGCCTTTACGGACTGTTGCAAAGCGCCGAGAGCGGCCAGCGCGGATTCATCATCACTCAAGACGAACGCTATCTCACGCCTTGCACCGAGGCCACGCGCCAATTGCCGAGCGTGCTCGACACGCTCGCCGAACGCGTCAGAGACAATCCGAGCCAGTTGAACGCGCTCGCCGAAATACGTCCGCTGCTTACTGAACGGCTGGAAATCGTCGATCAGACGATTTCGGAAATACGCGCCGGCCGCGTCGACAAGGCCGCGGAACTCATCAGGTCGGGACGCGGACAGGCGCTGATGGATCGTCTGCGCGTTGTCATCAACAGCATGAGCGACGAGGAAGCGCGTCTGATGACGATCCGTGAAGGAGAACTGCTGGCGGCGTCAAACGAGTTGAAGTCGGCCATCGCGGCGCTCGCCACCGCCATTGTCACGGTCGGCATATTCTCCATTTTCAACGCGCAAAGGCAGATGAACGCGCTGGAGGCGTCGCGCAACTCGTTGAAATCCGCCTATAATGAGTTGCTGGAGGAAACGACGCGCCGCGAAACGCTGGAAGCGCAATTGCGGCAGGCGCAGAGGCTCGAAGCGCTTGGCCATCTCACCGGCGGCATCGCCCACGACTTCAACAATATGCTCGGCGTCATCGTCTCCAGCCTCAATCTGCTGCGGCGGAAAATCGCGCGCAGCGAGGGCGACTATGAGTCCTTGATCGACTCGGCGATGGATGGCGCCCACCGCGCCGCCAATATGGTTCGCCGGTTGCTCGCCTTCGCTCGTCAGCAGCCATTGTCGCCGACGCCGCTGGACGCCAATAGGTTTGTCTCCAACATTTCAAATATGCTGCAGCGAGCGCTCGGCGAAAATATCGCGCTCGAAACCGTGCTCGCTGGCGGCTTGTGGATGACCAAGGTCGATCAGCACGAATTGGAAAACGCTATCGTCAATCTCGCCGTTAATGCGCGCGACGCCATGCCCAAGGGCGGCAAGCTCACGATCGAGACCGCGAACTGCTATCTCGACGACGCTTACGCCACCGAAAACATGGAAGTGAAGCCAGGCCAATATGTGATGATCGCCGTAACCGATACAGGCCAAGGAATGCCGGCTGAAATTGCCGCCAAGGCGTTCGACCCATTCTTCACCACAAAGCCCGTCGGCAAGGGTACCGGCCTTGGCCTGTCGCAAGTCCACGGCTTCGTCAAGCAAACGGGTGGCCATATCAAAATCTATTCCGAACCCGGAAGCGGCGCTTGCATCAAGCTCTATCTGCCGCGCTACAACGCCGAAGGCGCAAAACCCGTCGACATGCCGCCGGCGCCGACGAAGGCGCTCGACCTCCCGCATGGCAAGCCGGAAGAAGTCGTTCTGGTCGTCGAAGACGACGACACGGCGCGCCGCGTCACCGCGCAAGGCGTGCGTGAATTGGGCTACACCGTGCTGGAGGCGAGCGGCGGACCAGCGGCGATCGACATTCTCAGACAGCGATCCGACATCGTCTTGATGATCACGGATGTTGTGATGCCTGAAATGGGCGGAGCGCGTCTCGCGCGCGAGGCCGTCTTTCGCCGTCACAGTTTACGCGTGCTTTTCACAACGGGCTATTCGCGCAATGCGATCGTGCACAATGGGCTGCTCGACAAGGATGTCAGCCTGCTCAGCAAGCCTTTCACGCTGGAGCAGCTCGCCGGAAAGATCCGTGCGTTGATCGACAGGAAGTAGAGGTTTATCCAGAGGCGATCTTTTCAGAGGCGACGCCCGTGGCGGATGACAGCATCAAGGGAAGATTTATAGGCTTCCTGTTCACCAGCGTGCTCGCCGGATTGGTGACGACGACCTTCACCTACAAAAGTTGGCGCGAGCAGACGCGGCTCGATCTGGCGAAATCGCGGCTCGCGGAAGCCACGAAAACCTTCGACCGCGCGTCACAACTCATGTCCGGCCGCGTGTTCTATTCCTATCGCGTTTCGCACGCCATCGATGTCGATGATGATGCGGCCTTCACGGCGAAGCTCGACAAGCTCGACAAGTCGGTGGAAGACTGGAATCTCGCCTACGCCGACCTGCTTCAGGACTTTCAATTTGCGTTGGAGATTGACGATAATGGGCGTGTCCTACCCTATCGCGAGGTCCGCACCGCGGATTTCGACGAAAAACTGCGCTGCCAACATGCCTTCGATCCGGGCAATGGTCCAAAATACGCTGATTGGAGCAGACCAAGCTGGCTGCTGGCCGCGCTGCATCACTGCTTCATTGTCGCGCGCGTGAAATCGATCGCCCAGTCGCTGCGCGTCAAGGCGGCCCCACCGCCAGCGCCGGCGACGAAGAAGGACCAGAAGATCGTCGAGGCGAAAACATCGGAGAAAACGACGCCGGCTGACGCGCTTGCGAATCCTGAAGAACGGCGCAAGAAACTTGAGGCGTTGGAAAGTTCGATCGACGATTTGAAAACACACGCCGAGAATATCCGGGTCGCCGGCAAGGAGGCTATCCACCGCCTGCGCGACGCCACCGAGACGCGCGGTTTCGTGGAGTTTCTGCGAAGCTGGTAGTCACTCCTCAGCCTTGAGGGGCCGCATCAGCAGCGCATCGATCGCGTCGTCCACGCTGAGCCGCGCCGAAAGGATTGCGTCGACGGCCTCCGCGATCGGCATTTCGACTCCATGCGCTTGCGCCATTTCGACCAATACGCGCGCCGTAAAGGCGCCTTCTGCGAGCTTGCCGTGGGCCGCGTTCTGCGGCGCTTCGCCTTGCCCAAGCGCTTGGCCGAGCGCGAAATTGCGCGACTGCGCGGAACCGCAGGTGAGCACGAGATCGCCAAGGCCGGAAAGGCCCATCAGCGTCTCCTGGCGCGCGCCAAGCGCGCGTCCGAGCCGCATCAGCTCCGCGAAGCCGCGCGCGATGAGCGCCGCCTGCGCGCTCGCGCCGAGCTGACGGCCATGCGCCATGCCTGCCGCTATGGCGAGGACATTCTTCGCCGCGCCGCCGATTTCGACGCCGCGCACGTCGGTCGAGCGATAGAGGCGGAAAGCCTTGGTCGAGAGTTCTTCGCATAGGCGCTGCGCCAGCGCCTCGTTCTGCGCCGCGAGCGTTACGGCCGTCGGCAGTCCCTTGCAGACGTCGGCTGCGAAACTTGGTCCCGACAGAACGGCGACGCGCGTCTGCGGCAGTTCTTCCGCCGCGACTTCGCTCAAGAACATGCGGCGGTCGCGTTCGATGCCTTTGGCGCAAATAACGAAGGCGGCGCCCGCGCGCAAATGGGCGCGCGCCGCGCGCGCCGTCTCGCGCATCGCCTGCGCGGGCGTGACGGCGAGCGCGATTTCCGCATCGCGTAAGACGGAAAGATCGCAGGTGGGCGCGACCGCCGGCGCAAGCGGCAAGCCCGGCAAATGCCGCCTGTTCTCACGATCGCGCGCCAGTGCGGCGACATGCGCCGGATCATGCGCCCATAGCGCGACGCGCTCGCGCCCCTGCGCCGCGACATTGGCGAGCGCGACGCCCCAGGCGCCTGCGCCGAGAACCGCGACCGTCTCCCGCGTCATCTGATTCCGATCCGCTGATTGTCCGGGCGCGCCCACAGTCTCTCGAAGGTTTCGCGAAACCGCGCCGCCGCCTGCGGGCTGTCTATCACGATAAGGTCATTGTCCTGATAGACTTCGCCTGAGACGGAAAAATTGGCGGAGCCGCTGCGCAACACGCGTCCGTCAACCTGATAGGATTTGAGATGCATCAGGTCGCGCGAGCGGCCTTTGCGCCGCACTTCGAGATTGGGGGCGCTGGCGATCTCCTCGATGGGCGAAGCGCCGCGACCCATGTCCTCGCCGTCGAGATAGACGCGCACTTTCACGCCACGCATCGCTGCGCGGCCCAGCGCCGTCGTCAAGGATCGGTCCGTGAGCACATAGGCGGCCATATCGATGGAATGGCGCGCCTCGCCGATCAACCGCGCGTCAACCGAGCCGAAGCCCTCGCTCGGCCCGTAAAGCACGCGCACCCCGGCGAAGTTCGGCTCTTGCGCCAGCAGTCCGGCCGGTTGCGGCGTCGGCGCCAGCGTCATGCCCGTTAGCGCCGCGAGAAAGAGGCCGCGCATGCGCTCAAGCCTTGCCGTGATGCGCCTCGCTGGGGGCCGTGTCGAGCGGCCAGCGCGGCCGCGGCGCGAAGGCGAGATCGTCGATCATCCCGCGCTTCAATCGCTCCATGCCGGCCCAGGCGATGATCGCGCCATTGTCGGCGCAAAGATTGGCGGGCGGCGAGACGAAGCGCAGACCGCCCTCCGCGCAAAGCCGCGTGAGCGCGCGGCGAATGGCGCCATTCGCCGCGACGCCGCCGCCGATGACGAGACCTTGCGGCGGCCGGCCTTCGCTTTCGGTGAAGAGACGCACGCCGGCCCGCACGCGATCGACGATCACGTCGACGATCGCCGCCTGAAATGAGGCGGCGAGATCCTTGACGTCCGTCTTGCTCGGCGTTCCGAGCTTGAGGATTTCCTGGCGCACCGCGGTCTTGAGGCCGGAAAGCGAAAAATCGGCCCCCGGGCGGCCAAGCAGCGGGCGCGGGAAATCGAAACGATGCGCGTCGCCCTGGAGCGCGAGCTGCTCGATCTGCGGCCCGCCGGGATATGGCAGATCCAGCATCTTCGCCACCTTGTCGAAGGCCTCGCCCGCCGCGTCGTCGACGGTCGAGCCGAGCCGGCGATAATCGCCAACGCCCTTGACCGCCGCGAGTTGCGTGTGCCCCCCCGAAATAAGCAGCGCGAGGAAAGGGAAGTCGAGATGCTCCGTCAGCCGCGCCGTGAGCGCGTGCGCTTCGAGATGATTGACGGCGATGAAGGGTTTGCCGAGCGCCAGCGCCAGCGCCTTGCCGGCGATGAGCCCCACGAGCACGCCGCCGATCAGTCCCGGCCCCGCGGCGGCAGCGACGGCGTCGAGGTCTTTCGCCTCGATTTTGGCGTGATCCAGCGCGCGGGCGATGAGCCGGTCGAGCACGTCGATATGGGCGCGGGCCGCGATTTCCGGCACGACGCCGCCATAGGCCGCATGCTGAGCGATCTGGCTTAGAACTTCGTTGGAAAGTATTTCGCCGCCGTCGGCGCCGAGACGATCGGCCACGACGGCGACCGCCGTCTCGTCGCAAGTGGTTTCGATGCCGAGAACGCGCATGCACACTCCTTGGCGCGACCGCGCCTTTCAAACTCTCGCGCGCACGAAACCCACGGCGCGCGACGAATTTACACCCCCGCATTGCGACAAGTTTACGCGATTATGGTTGGCGGGAAGTTTACGGACGAAGCTTTTGGAAAGCTTGACGCGCTGCGTAACCAATGCCCACGCTATAGATCAGGATATTTATTTAGATGGTTTTCAGGGTACGCCCTTGACAAGACTGTCACGTATCCGAGGTGAGGACGAGTGATCGCTGCTTTCTCGAACTGCAGCTATAACTTGAGCCATGTCCAGAATTCAGCTTGGCGAATGAATTAACAGCTTCAGCTTTGAGATTGCATCTCGATCAAATTTAGTAAAGGAGGACGCTCACATGGCATTGAACCGCACCAAGACGGTGGCTTTGACAGCCGCAATCACAATGGGCGCCGTGATTGCTTCTACCAGCTTCGCCGAAGCGCGCCGCTACTGCCCGCGTGGCCATTATGGCTGGCACTATGGCTGGCACAAGGGCTGGCATGCTTACCGGCCGATGTATAGCCGGTACTATTATTATCGACCCGCCGCTTATGCGGGATGGTACCGCTACCCCGGCTGGCGATATAGCTGGTACCGCTATCCCGGCTACCGATATGGATGGTATGGCGCCCCCGGATATTACGGCTATGGCGGACCGGGTCTTCTCGGCGCTGGCGCCGGGGTTGTCGGGGCGGGACTCGGCGCGGGAGCGGGGCTGCTGGGCGCAGGCCTGTTCGGCATACTTTAACCTCGGTTCGGCGTTCGCGGGCAGGCGTAACAGTTTGCTCACGGCGCTCGAGCGGGCGCTCGTTCGCATGAACGGGCGCCCAATTCATGCCGCCGGATATGCTTGCCCTATGCGCCGCCGCGCCTATAGTCGCGCGCGACACGCAACCGGCGGACCATGAAAACCCTGCCTCACCTTCGCATCGGCACGCGCGGCAGTCCGCTCGCCTTGGCGCAGACTCACATAGTCCGCGCGGAGCTCGCGCGCGCGCATGGCGTTGGCGAAGATCATTTCGCGGTTCAAATCATCCGGACAACCGGCGACCAGATACAGGACCGGCCACTCTCCGAGTCCGGCGGCAAGGGCCTTTTCACGAAGGAGTTGGACAGCGCGCTCATCGCCGGCGCCATCGACCTTGCGGTGCATTCTTCGAAAGACTTGCCAACGCATCTGCCGAGCGAGATCGTCATCGCGGGTTATCTGCCGCGCGAGGACGCGCGCGACGCCTGGATCGGCCGCGGCGGCGTCACGCTCGACGCGCTTCCGGCCGGCGCGGTCGTCGGCACGGCGTCGCTGCGCCGCGCCGCGCAGGTGAAGCGCCGGAGGCCCGACGTGCAAACGGCGCTGCTGCGCGGCAATGTCGAGACGCGGCTCAAGAAGGTCGAAAGCGGCGAGATCGACGCGACGCTGCTGGCGCTCGCGGGGCTGAAACGTCTTGGCCTCGCGGACCGGGCGACGGCGCTGCTGCCGCTCGACGAATTTCCGCCCGCTTGCGGACAAGGCGCAATCGGCGTCACGCGCCGCGCGGGGGACGATGAGACGCGCGATGCGCTGGCGCCGTTGTTCGACGCCGCGACCGGAATGGCGCTGGCCGCAGAGCGCGCCTTTCTCGCCGCGCTTGACGGCTCCTGCCGCACGCCGATCGCGGGCCATGCGCAGATTTCGGGCGACGATCTCTCCTTTGTCGGCGAGGTGTTGAAGGC
>CAZCJY010000123.1:0-8107 GCA_964498975.1 uncultured Methylocystis sp. | reverse complement strand
GCCGGGCGCGGCCTTGCGGCAGCTCGGCGTCGTGTTCCAGGCGCGCACGCTCGATCTCGAATTGACCGTCATGCAGAACCTCGTTTATCACGCCGCGCTACACGGAATCGGCCCGATGGAGGCGCGCCGCCTCGGTCGCGAAGCGCTGGCGCGCGCCGGTCTTGCGGAGCGCGCCGATGACAAGGCGCGCGCGCTCTCGGGCGGGCAGATGCGTCGCGTCGAAATCGCCCGCGCGCTTTTGCACGGCCCGCGGCTGCTGCTCCTCGACGAACCGACGGTCGGTCTCGACATCAAGGCGCGCGCCGATCTTCTCGCCCATGTACGCGACCTGGTGCGGGACGAGGGATTGGGCGTATTGTGGACCACGCATCTCATCGACGAGATCGCCGATGACGATCAGATCGTCATCCTGCATCACGGCAAGGTTCTGGCGGCGGGGTGCGCCGCTGAGGTCATTGCTGCGCAGGGCGCGATGAACATCGGCGAAGCCTTTGCGCGCATTACCGGCGTTGGCGAAGAGAAGCTTTCGGCATGACGGCGCTCGTCCCGCTCCCAGAATGTCATTCCCGACAGGCCGAAGGCCTGATCGGGAATCTAGCGATGCGGCGGCTCTTTCCTGGATTCCCGATCGCGCGCGATGCGCGCGTCGGGAATGACAGTCACGCCCTTCATAGGAGCGCGGGCCAATGACTGACGCGGAAACCCCTCGCCCCTACCCTCTCCCCGTGAACGGGGAAAGGGGTTTTAGCGCCCGCCAATACGCCATCTGCCTGTGGGGCGTCGTCTGGCGCGAAGGCCTGCGCTTCCTGCATCAGCGCGAGCGTTTCGTGTCGGCGCTGGTGCGCCCGCTCGTGTGGCTCTTCATCTTCGCGGCGGGTTTTCGGCAGGTGCTGGGGATTTCGATCATCCCGCCCTACGAGACCTACGTTCTCTATGAGGTCTATATCGCGCCCGGGCTGATGGCGATGATCCAGCTCTTCAACGGCATGCAGTCGTCGCTCTCCATGGTCTACGACCGCGAGATGGGCAATATGCGCACGCTGCTCGTCTCGCCCTTCCCGCGCTGGTTTCTGCTCGGCGCCAAGCTCTTCGCCGGCGTCGCAGTTTCGATCTTGCAGGTCTATGCCTTCCTCCTGATTGCCTATTTCTGGGAGATCGAGCCGCCAACAAAATGGGGCTATCTGACCGTCTTGCCCGCGCTCGCGCTTTCCGGCCTCATGCTCGGCGCGCTCGGCATGCTGCTCTCATCGCTCATCAGGCAGTTAGAAAATTTCGCAGGCGTGATGAACTTCGTCATCTTCCCGATGTTCTTCGCCTCCTCGGCGCTCTATCCGCTGTGGCGCGTGAAGGAATCGAGCCCTTGGCTCTACTATGTTTGCGCGGTCAATCCCTTCACCCACGCCGTCGAGCTCATCCGCTTTGCTTTCTACCAGAAGATCGAATGGACATCGCTCGGCGCAGTGGCCGCCTATACGACCGTGTTCCTTATTGCAGCCATTTTGGCTTACGATCCGGCGCGCGGCATGCTGATGCGTAGAGGCGGATGACGTAACGCGCTCACAGCAAGCGTTTCAAGAAAACTGAAAACGCCGAAAGGCTCGCGGCAAGCGTCAGCACGACGAGCGGCCATTTCCGGCTGCCGGTGAGATCAATGCTGCGTGAAGCAATCTCACGACTGCGGCGCCGATAATGTTTCGCGTGATTTCTCATGGCGGTCACGATGCGCAGGCGCCGAGCGAGAGCTTCCGAGCCCCGCGCCTTCGCCGACAATGCAAGGACAAAACGCCCGACGCTCTCTTCCTGACGCCAGACGGCGGCCTGCGCGATTTCCGTTTGGGCGAAAGAGTCGAGACGTTTGATCTCAAATTGATCGCCAATCTGGCTGGCCGTGTGGGCGTCCAACATCAGGCCGGGTGAAAAATTTGCGAAGTTCGGGTCGTAGGCGGCTTTGAACGCATAGGCGACGCCTTGCGATTCGAGATCGAGCGCCATAGCGATGAGGCGTTCATCGAGCGTGAGCGAGCGAATACGCACGCGCGGCGCTTGGTTGGCGCCGCTCAAGGCTGCATAAGCGAAGTCGCGCGTGGACTGCTGGCTGAGCAGCGCCGTTCCGGCCTCGCCTTTCCAACTCGCGCGCTCCAACTCGAGAAAAGCTTGAAGCGCCTTAAGCCCGCCCGGCTCGCAGACAGAGGCGCTGCGAAACTCGACCGCGCCAAGTTCGCGCAATCGCCGCAAGCGCCGTTCATTATTGGAGCGCCGGCTCTTGCTTACGTAGGTTTGCGCGTAAAGCGCGCCGCTTTTGCCGGCTTCAGGCTCGACCGCAGGGCGACTCAAACCGTCGACTCGCGACAGCGCGAGTCCGTCGCGACGCGCAACCTCGCTCAGCAGGGCGTAAAAGCCGCGGCCTTCGCTCACCGAGGACAAAAGCAGCCAGTCCCGCCCGCGCCCATCGCGCGCCAGAAAACGCAACATCTCCCCCAGGATCATGCTCGCGTCCTGACGCCGGATCAGCGGATGGGTGAGCGTCATATAGGGATTGGCGAACATGCTGCAGGCGCGTCCCGGAAAGCCGTTGCGCCAGTCGCGCTCTTCCAGCGGCGCGAGCGCAGCGAGCGAATTGTCGCGCCGCTCGCGCGCGATAAGAAGTCTTATCGGCCGTCCGCCGCACAAATGTTTTTCCGTCGCCACAAGAAAATTGGCGGAATAAACGGGATTTGGTTCGACCGCGTTGTCAGCGAGATCGCGCCACGCCAATGTCTCCGCCGCGAGCGCGCCGGCTGTCGTCCAGGAGAATTCATAAGGCGTGGCGTCGAGCGCTGCCGCGCCAGCCTGGTTTGGGCTGGCTATTGCAGCTTTGGCGAGGTCGGGGCCTCCCTGGGCGCGCGCTAAAATGTCGCCTTGCTTCATCGCGACATGCCTGTCGATTAAGTTGTCCGCGACGAGCGCCTGGCGCACGCGCCGCCAAATCCAAAAGCAAAATTCTCGGCGATCGTTCGCCGCGCATCCTGGGTGGAATATCTGAAGAGAGACTTAAGCCGACACGTATGTCGGACGGCTCAGCGTTGACGATGAAAGCGCCGAACGTCTCCGTGATGGCGATGATGCGCCCGGCCTTCCGGACAATTTCCACAACAATCCCAGCGGCCGTGACGACCGCCATGGCGAAACCATTCTGCCTGGCCCTCGGTCCAAGGACTCGCATTGGCGGGTATCGGCGAAAGAACAATGCCGAGCATGAATGTCAACGCCGTCGCCTTGAGCATTGCCCATCCTCCCCGAACGGAGCGAATATTCGCCTTCGCTCTCACTTCTTCTCGTCCTTCTTGGCGGCGCTTTCCGCCGCCGCAGCCTCGGCCACGCCTGCCGGCAATTTGACGCCTTTCGCGAGCTGGGCGCCCAGCGTTATGGCGCGCGCTTCGGTCAAGCGCAGCGCGCAATAGCCGAAATCCGACTCCCGCGCATAGGAGCGGCATATTTCTTCGCGCCAGGAGGAGAATCCCGCCTGCTCCTTGACGACGAACCCGCGGATCGCCTTTTCCTTCTTATTGCGGTCGTAGAGCGTGCGGAAATTGCTGCGCACGGTTTTCTCCACGCGCGCGCGCGCGCCGAGCATCTCCTCTCCCTTTTTGGGATCGAACTCCGTCGCCCCCATGCCCCAGAGTCCTTCCGGATCGGCGCGACAATTCGCTTCCTTCAATTCACACGCTTTCCCCTCGTTCGTGACGAGTATGGCACCATCCAGCACGTCAAAGGAGAAGGCGCAGGCGGGAAAGCTGATCTGATAGCGGCGCAGCCCGGTGTCGCTGTCCCTGGGCGTCAGCTTCAACGGCGTCCCGGCGACTTCGACGCGGCAGGCTTCGCCCGAGCGCAGCAAATTGTCGCCGACAAGCGTGAGTTTCGCGACCTGCAGATTTGTCCCGTCGCGAGAAAACTCGATGGCGCTGCTCTCGCCGTCGCGCTTCAGCGTTTTGCCGACGATCATGTCTTCGGTGGGCGCCTTCGGCATGATCGCCGGTCCGGCGGCCGCGCCCATCTCGCCGCCGACGCTCCTCTTCTTCTGGCCCGGCGTGGTGACCGTTCCCTCAGGCGTTGGCGCCACCGCGCCGGGCAGGACGATCTGGGCGCGCGCGGGCGCAACGGTCACCGCAATCAGTCCCGCCGCGGCGAGAGCGCCGACGCAGCGCGCGGCCAGAGTGCAAAACCCGGATTCCGACATCGGCAACGCCAAATCCCCTCGGCGGACGTCTCGGCCACAGCGCACGCGGCCCTCAAGGCGGCGACGCAATGACGCCGTTCAGCGCGGCGCCAGCACCATCACCATCTGACGCCCTTCCATGGACGGTTCGAGTTCGACCTTGGCCAGCGTCGCCGTCTCCGCCTTCACGCGCGACAACAGCCGATAGCCGATATCCTGATGGGCGATCTCGCGGCCGCGGAAGCGCAGGGTGACTTTCACCTTGTCGCCTTCCTCAAAAAAGCGGCGCACGGCCTTCATCTTCACGTCGTAATCATGATCGTCGATGCCAGGACGCAACTTGATTTCCTTGACCTCGACGACTTTCTGCTTCTTGCGCGCCTCGGCCGCCTTCTTTTGCTCGGCGAAGCGGAAACGGCCGTAATCAAGAATTTTGCAGACCGGCGGCGTCGAATTCGGCGCGATCTCGACGAGATCGAGCCCGGCCGCCTCGGACATGGCCAGCGCGTCCGGCAATTGGACGACGCCGTGATTTTTCCCCTCGGAATCGATCAGCTGCACTTCTCGCGCGCGAATTTCCCGATTGATGCGCGGCCCTTCCTTCTGGGGGGCCGCGACGCTCTTCATTGGACGGCGAATGGATCATCTCCTTCTTTTGGCCAAAACCGGTCCGCAGCGTGCAAAAAGGCGCACACCAACGACCGCCGGACGCGGAGTCCGGGACCGTGGGAGAGATTCCCCACGCCTGCGGCCTAAGTCAACTGTTCATAACGCCCGACGCACCCTTTTTGCACCCTTGCCGGGCCGCGGGACGGTTAGAGAAACCTCAATATCAGATCATTGACCTGATCTGGCGCGTCTTCGGGTGTCCAGTGGCTGACGCCGGGCAGCCGCTCAATGCGCAGATTGCGCGCATAACGCTCCGTTCCATCAAGGCAGGATTCGCCAAGCGCCACATCGTTTACGCCCCAAACGATCAGGGTCGGCGTTTCTATCGGCGCGTCGAGCCCCTCGACTTCAAGAATGTCGCGGCCTGCGGCGCGATACCAATTAAGCATGGCCGTCGCGGCGCCGTCGGCGGCGTTGGCGCGGTAAATCTCCATCGCCTCCTCGGAGAAGACGCAAGCGCGGCCAGCGGCGCGACGCAGCAGCCAGGCCGTCCCAGCAGCGCCGGCCGCCGACAGCAGCCAGTCGGGCAGCCAGGGAATTTGAAAAAATCCGGCATAGGCGGATTTGAGCTTTTGTCCCCATTCCTGCTCGAGCGCGCGGCGAAAGCATAAGGGGTGCGGAATATTAACCGCGACAAGGCGGTCGAGCCGCCGCAACCGACGTATGGCGACGACCCAGGCGATGAATCCGCCCCAGTCGTGTCCGATGAGCGCCACCGAACGGGGCTTTGCGGCGTCGATCAACGCCGCGACGTCGCTGGCAAGCGCGTCGAGCGAATAGGCTTCTCTTTCCCTGGGGCGGCTCGTTTCGCCATAGCCGCGCTGATTGACGGCCCAGACCCGGTAGCCGGCAGCGGCGAGCGGGGCGACGAGATGGCGCCACATTATTGCGTGCTGGGGAAAGCCATGCAGCAGCAACGCCAGCCGGTCGCCCTCGCCGGCCTCGAACGCCTCGAATTCAAGCCCATTGGCCGGGATTATGATGCGGCGCGCGCCTAAAAGGGCGGCCGCCGAGGTCACATCTGGCCCGCAAGCGCCGGGCAACTCGGGCACGGCGTCCCGCCGGCCATCGCCGCGCAGCTCTCCCCCGCTTCTCCGCCCGCGGCGGGACGGGCGATCAGAGACAATTGGCGCTCGACATCGGCGCCGCCGCAGCTCGGGCAAGCAGGCGTTTCGTCAACCCGCGTCAGAGTCTCGAATTTGTGAGCGCAAGCACTGCAGCGATAAGCGAAAAGCGGCATGGCCCCTCGGAGAGCGTTAACAATGGATCGCTCAATTTACGCATCGCCCGTCGCGGCGCAAGATGGCGCGGCGAAATAGGCGAGCATCCAACGCGCCCGCCGCGCGACATGGCCGCACACCCCGCCGCGGCGCGCTAAATTCGAGCCAACGATTCGCATCAGGGAAAAAATTGGAATGACTTACCGCGTGCCGCTCAACGACATTTTCTTCGCGCTCCGCCTCGCGGCGGGCGACGACGCGATCGCCGCGGATGGGATTTACGCCGACCTCGCCGACGGCGTCGCCGAACAAACGCTGACCGAGGCCGCAAAATTCGCCGAAGAGATTCTGTTGCCGCTGGACAAGATCGGCGATCGCGTCGGCGCGACTTACGCCAATGGCGCGGTGACGACGGCGCCGGGTTGGCGCGAGGCCTATGAACAATGGAAGGAAGGCGGCTGGAACGCCATCGCCGCAGCGCAGGATTATGGCGGACTCGACCTCCCCGTTCTGCTCAACGCCGGCTGCACGGAAATCTGGAACGCGGCCAATATGGCTTTCGCCGTCTGCCCGCTGCTCGGCCATGGCGCGATCGAGGCGATGGAGGCGCATGCGAGCGACGCGCTGAAAGGAACCTATCTGCGCAAAATCGTCAGCGGCGAATGGACGGCGACGATGAATTTGACCGAGCCCGGAGCGGGGTCAGATCTCGGTCTCATGCGCACGCGCGCCGAACGCGCCGCCGACGGCTCCTATCGCCTGTTCGGCCAGAAGATTTTCATCACCTATGGCGAGCATGACCTTGCGCCGAACATCGTGCATCTCGTGCTCGCGCGTCTTCCCGACGCGCCCCCCGGCACGCGCGGCATTTCGCTTTTTCTGGCGCCAAAGTTCCTGCCCGACGAAACGGGCGGCTTCACGCGGCGCAACGATGTGCGCTGCGGTGGAATCGAACATAAGCTCGGAATTCATGGTTCACCGACCTGCACCATGATCTATGGCGAGGAGGCCGGCGCCGTCGCCTATCTCGTCGGTGAGGAAAATAAGGGCCTCGCCTGCATGTTCACCATGATGAACAACGCTCGACTCTCGGTCGGGCTGCAAGGCGTGGCGCTCGCCGAGCGCGCGACCCAAATGGCGCTTTCCTATGCGCGCGAGCGCAAACAGGGGCGCGCGCCCGGCGCCAAGGAGACGAGCGCGATCATTGAGCATCCGGACGTCGCGCGCATGTTGCTGACGATGGCGAGCTCTACGGCCGCCGCGCGCGCCATTTGTTACGAGACCGCCGCCGCCATCGACCGCGCGCAACGCGAGAGCGATCCCGCGCGCGCCGCCACGGCGCATGAGCGGGCTGGTTTGCTGACGCCCGTCGCCAAGGCCTTCTCCACCGACATCGCCAATGAAGCGACGTCCTTGGCCGTGCAGGTTTTCGGCGGCATGGGCTATATCGAGGAGACGGGCGTCGCCCAGCTCATGCGCGACGCGCGCATCTGCGCGATCTATGAAGGCACGAACGGGATTCAGGCGATCGACCTCGTGACGCGCAAGCTGCGCGCAAGCGACGGCGCCGCCCTGGCGCGCGAGATCGAGGATATGCGCGCGATTGCGCGCGACGCCGATTTCTCACAGGAAGCGCTGCGCGAGACGGTTGAGACGCTGGCGCAGGCGAGCGGATATCTGGCAAAAGCCGAAGCCCCAGACGCTCTTGCTGGAGCGACGCCATACCTCCGTCTCTTCGCTTTGGCGCGTGGCGCGACGCTGCTCATCAAAGGCGTGATGCGCGCGCGCCGCGGAGGAGAGGCCGGCGCCGAGCGACGCGCAGCCTTGGCGCTCTTCTTCGCCGACAATATCGCGGTCGCGGCGCCGGGTCTGGCGAGAAGCGTGATCGACGGCGCCGCCTCGGTGATTGAAGCGCAGGCGGCGCTCGCCGAGTAACTCAAGTGTCATTGCGAGGAGCGTAGGCGACGAAGCAATCCAGAATTTATTCTGGCTCTGGATTGCTTCCCGCTTCGCTCTGCTTGTG
>CAZCJY010000122.1:8026-8130 GCA_964498975.1 uncultured Methylocystis sp. | reverse complement strand
CTCGCGACGCTGTGCATCGGCGGCGGCATGGGCATCGCGCTCACGGTGGAGCGGTAAGCATTTGGCGCGGCGCCTCCCCTCTCCCGCTCGCGGGAGAGGGTGGG
>CAZCJY010000122.1:0-8016 GCA_964498975.1 uncultured Methylocystis sp. | reverse complement strand
TCCGTCATGCTTCGCATGACACCTTCTCCCGCAAGCGGGAGAAGGCAGAACCGAGGGGTTTCGAACCAGTAACTTTCGAAGGAAGGACGAATCTCAAATGGGTAGAACAGCAGTTGTGACAGGCGGCACGCGCGGCATCGGCGAGGCGATTTCAAAGGCGCTGAAAGCGGCGGGCTATAATGTCGCGGCGACCTACGCCGGCAATGACGAGGCCGCTAATAAGTTCAAGGCCGAGACGGGCATTCCGGTCTATAAATTCGACGTTTCCGATTACGACGCCTGCGCCGCCGGCATCGCGCAGATCGAGAAGGATCTCGGTCCCGTCGAAGTGCTCGTCAACAACGCCGGCATCACCAAGGACCGCCTGTTCCACAAGATGGAGTTGAAGGATTGGAACGCCGTCATCGGCACCAATCTCAATTCGCTGTTCAACGTCACGCGTCCGGTCATCAACGGCATGCGCGAGCGCGGCTTCGGGCGCATCATCGTCATCTCGTCGATCAACGGCCAGAAGGGCCAGGCGGGCCAGACGAACTACTCCGCGTCGAAAGCCGGCGACATCGGCTTCGTGAAGGCCCTGGCGCAGGAGAGCGCCACCAAGGGCATCACCGTCAACGCCATCGCGCCGGGCTATATCGCCACCGAGATGGTGAAAGCCGTGCCGCAGGACGTGCTCGACAAGCACATCATCCCCTATATCGCGGTGGGCCGTCTGGGCGAACCGGAAGAGATCGCGCGCGCGGTCGTGTTCCTGGCGGCCGACGACGCGGGTTTCATCACCGGCTCGACGCTGACGATCAATGGCGGACAGTATCTGACGTAGCCGGGCGCCGTTTGCGGCATAGAGAATTGGCCGGCCCTCAGCTCCCGGCCATTTTCCGCCTTCAAGGCCGAGCCCAATTCCGCGCCGTAGCGAGATGGCCATGAGCATAGAGGAAGATCGACTTCAGCCGAAGCGTTTCGCGCGCAAATTTCGATTGAGCGAAATCGTCTCGCCCGCAGGCGGCCTTCGGCCTTTGCCCGCAAGCTCCGGGTCGCAGCCAGCGGCCGGTTCAATCAAATATATTTCTCAGCGCGGCGGATATATCGCGCTGATTTTAAACGCGTGCTTTTTTGCTTTTATTTCCTATTGGCTCTACCACAACATAGCATTTGCCGATCTGGCGCTGGAGCTGAAGCAAATCCCCTTAACCGCGATTCTGACGGCAATGACGATGAATGTCTTCGTCTTGCTGTTTTACGGGTCGCGCCTCTCGACGCTGCTTGATGGCAAACTGTTTTCGGGTTTTCTGATTGCAACGATGGGTTTTACCTTCAATAGCTTAATTCCATTCCGAGCCGGCGAAGGCGTGAAAATTTATTTCGGACATTCATATTTCAACTATGCGCTCGGCGGCGTCAGCGCCGCTGTCCTGTTGGAAAAACTCTACGACGTTACGGCGATAATAATTTTGTCATTGCTGATATTGGCAAGCTCGGATTCGAGCATAATCGACCCGCGCATGCTCATCACAGCCGCCGCGACCGTTTCTATCGTCTTTTGCGGCATGTTCGTTTTCCGGCGGAAAGACGTCATTTGGAGCCTTCCCAGATCGGGCATCGTCGAGGCGATGCGATTGGACGCCTTATTCAAGCAGGCCGAACGGTTGGTCGCCAATCACATCCCGGCGAGAACTGCCTTCTTCACGGCTGCGATATGGATGACGAATGTTTGCCTCGTCTACGTCGCCTTCAGAACGCTGCTGCCTGAGATAGAATTCGGCTTCATCCACGCGATGACATTATTGATCATCGGCGCGCTGGCGATCGCCGTTCCAGCGAGCCCCGCCGGCCTGGGCCTCTTCGAAGCCGGCATCGTCGCCTATCTCGTCAATGCCTATGGCGTTCAGAAGGAACGAGCCATTTCCGCGGCGCTGGCGTACCACTTCTCGATCACCGCGCCACACACGCTGATTGTGATCGGTTTTCTTGGAGTGGCGCTTTTCCGGTTTTTGAGAGAACGCTCGACGCGGTGATGCCGCGCTGTGCTGCAAGTGTGGCGCTGTCGCGCTTGCGCCGATGAAGCCGCGTCACCCCTGCTCGCGTCAATGGCCTCGGGCTCCATACCAGATCAGCGCCTTCGCCTCGATTTCCCTGATCCAGCCGTCCTTCTCGTCGGTGTAGGCATGCGAGTCATCGGGATGGAGATCGCGGGCGCGGCGCTTCTCCTCTTCATAGGCGCGCGCTGTTTCCGGATGCGCACGCAAATAATCCCTAAAGGCGAGGTGACGCACGACATGCGGCGAACCTTCCTCGAAGAAGTGCAGTTGCGCGATGCGTCGGCTGTGGTTTCCGTTCAGCGTGCAATAGCGGCGTCCCGCCATTCCGAGTTCGCCATGCCATTCGAAGCCCAGAGAGATGATATCTGACCGGCGCCGGTCAAGTTCTGGCAGGCCGGTGACTACGGGCATCAGATCGATGATCGGCTTTGCCGAAAGTCCCGGCACGGATGTCGAGCCTATGTGATGAACGTCGACGATGAACTCGCCTAGCGCACGCAACTGACCCATAAGATCAGCCGCCATCGCCGGCCAGGCGGCGTCGTAATGGACCAGTTCGACTCGGATCGGGGGCGGCATAGCGGAAGGCTATCGCGGAGCGAGCGCCGAAGCCATATCCCCAGAATGGCGTCAGCACCTCGCGTGCACCGCCGCACGGAATGCGGGCGGCAGCTCTTGTACAACGCGCTCATCGAGACATCGAACACCGAGCGCAAGAAAATGAACCGCCGCACGTCCAAGATCGCCCGGATCGCTTTCGCCGCCGCTCTCATCGGCGCCGCTTCGGCGCCCCAGGCCGCCGCCGCGCGTGAAGTCGTGGCTTACCACTCCGATCTGGCGCCGGGCTCCATCGTCGTCAGCGAGCATGAGCGCAAGCTCTATCTCATCGTCGACCAGGAGGACGCCATCGCCTACAAGGTCGCGGTGCCGAAGGCCGGCAAGGAATGGTCGGGCGTTGTCCGCGTCGACGCCAAATATGTCGCGCCCGACTGGACGCCGCCCGAGGATGTGAAGCACGACCATCCGGAACTGCCCGAGGTGATCCCCGGCGGCGCTCCGAACAATCCCATGGGCGCCCGCGCCATGACGCTGAGCCAGGGCCAGGTCGCGATCCACGGCACGACCGCCAAGATGCGCAAATCGATCGGCTCCGCCGCCTCCTATGGCTGCATTCGCATGCTGAACGAGGACGTCGTCGATCTCTATGACCGCGTCGCCGTCGGCGCCACCGTGGTGATGACGCCGTAAGCCGAATCCGGCCGATGCGGTCGGGGCGCGGACAGCGCCCCTACTCCTCCGGCAGCGGAATGAATTCCGTATCGCCCGGCACGGAGGGGAACCGCCCTTTGCGCCAGTCGCGTTTGGCTTCTTCGATGCGCTCCTTGCGCGACGACACGAGATTCCACCAGAGATAGCGCGGCCCATCCATCGCGGCGCCGCCGAGCAGCATCACGCGGGCGTCTTGCGGCGCGCGGATCGTGATGGCCACGCCGGGCCGGAAGATGAGCAGTTGCGGCTGATCGAAGCGCCGGCCGCCGATTTCGATGGCGCCGTCGACGAGATAAAGCGCGCGCTCTTCATGATCGGCATCGAGCGGGGCGCTGGCGCCGGCGGAAAGACGCAGCTCGACATAGAACCAGTTCGACAGGGTCGCGACCGGCGATTTCACGCCGAAGGCGGAACCGGCAATGACGCGCGCGAAAATGCCCCTGTCCTTGACCGTCGGCAGGGCGTCGGCGCCGAAATGCTGGAACGAAGGCTGCGTCTCTTCATGCGCCAAGGGCAAAGCGATCCAGCTTTGCAGCCCGAGCATCTTCTGGCCCGATGCGCGCGGGCCGGGCGGCGTGCGCTCGGAATGAACGACGCCGCGGCCGGCGGTCATCAGATTCATCTCGCCCGGCGCAATTTCCTGGACATTCCCCAGACTGTCTCGATGCAGGATGCGTCCCTCGTAAAGATAGGTGACGGTCGCGAGCCCGATATGCGGATGCGGACGCACATCCATGCCCTGTCCCGGCGCGAATTGCGCGGGGCCGAGATGGTCATAAAAGATGAAAGGCCCGACCATTTGCCGCCGCTCGTCTGGCAGCGCGCGCCTCACGCTGAAGCTTCCAAGATCGCGGCTGCGCGGCGTGATCGCCAATTCAATCGTTTCGGCGGCTGTGTTGAGGTCGGCGAACGTGGGCATGGCGGGGGCCTCTCTCGGCGCATTGATTACGCCAATAGTTAAGGCCGCCCCGTTAACGATCAAGCGATTAGCCGGCGCGCCAGTCAGGCGCTGCGGCTCTTGCGCTTCAGGATCAGGCAGCCGTTGTTCGTCGCCTGCAGCATTCTCTTGGCGCAACGCGGCGCGGGATTCGTCTGGCTGCTTGTCGCTTGAGGCGATGCGATCGACGGGCCTCTCGAACCGCTGGCGCTCGAATAGAAACTGAACGACATGGCGAAAACCGCCGCGATGAGAAATACGAACATGCGCATAATGCTTGCTCCCCGATATTCGGTCTGGTCCTCTCGGCGTCCTCGCAGCTAGAATTTTCTGCGGCGTCGGAACGGACTTTTATTGAAAGCATCGTCGCGCCGCTGTGTTCGCGCGCACAATCCAGACGCAAGCGTTCTTGACGGCGACATAAAAGGGGTATATACACTAAACATGGTCGAACTGGACTCCTCCGAGGTAAAGGCCTGCGCGCAGAACTGCGCCGCCGCCAATGTTCGCCGCGCCAGCCGCGCGATCACGCGGCTCTATGGGCAATTCATGGCGGCCACCGGTTTGGAGCCGACGCAATATTCGCTGCTCGTCGCCTGCTCTCTTACCGGCGGCGCGACTGTAAGCAAACTAGCCGACGCCCTTGTGCTGGAACGGAGCGCTCTGGCCAGAAATCTGGCAATTTTACAGAAGCGCGGGCTCGTCAAGGTGAAGCAGGGCGAGGATCGGCGCACGCGCAAAATCGCCTTGACGCCCTTCGGCGAGGCGACGCTCGCCAACGCCCTGCCGCATTGGCGCGAGGCGCAAAGCGCGGTCGAGAAGAAATTCGGCGCCGCACGTCTGCAACAACTCCTGTCCGAACTGCGCGCCCTGATGGACGCAACGTCGCAAGTCTGAAGAAATGCGCATGCGCAATTCGCATCACCGAAAAGGGGTATATGCAATGATTGTGAACCGCGATTTCTCCTCCGCTCAGGACATTGGCGCGGATGCGCTGCGCGACATCGCGCTCGCGGCCGGGGCCGACGATGTCGGCTGCGTTTCGATCGACGATCCGGCGCTCGACGATCAGCGCGGCGACATCCTCGCCGCCTTTCCCTTCGCGCGCACGCTCATCTCCTTTGTCGTCCGCATGAACCGCGAGAACATCCGCAGTCCCGCGCGATCCGTCGCCAATCTCGAATTCCATCACGCAGCCGACGATTGCGACGAGGTCGCACGCGCCATCGCCCATGCGCTTGAAGCGCGCGGCGTGCGCGCCGCCTATCCGTCGATGGGATTTCCGATGGAGGCGTCGAAATGGCCAAACAAAATGTGGGTCATCGCGCATAAGCCCGTCGCCGTCGCTGCGGGTCTTGGGCGCATGGGCATCCATCGCAATGTGATCCATCCGAAATTCGGCAATTTCATCCTGCTCGGAACCGTCGCGGTCGATCTCGACATTGACGCGCGCGCCAAGCCGCTCGACTTCAATCCCTGCTTCGAATGCAAGCTTTGCGTCGCGGCCTGCCCGACGGGCGCGATCGCACCGGACGGCCATTTCGACTTCACCGCATGCTACACGCATAACTATCGCGAGTTCATGGGCGGCTTCGGCGATTGGGTGGAGAAGATCGCGGATTCGAAAAACGCGCTGCGATATCGCGAGAAGGTAAGCGACGCGGAAACGGTTTCGATGTGGCAGAGCCTCGCCTTCGGCCCCAATTACAAGGCGGCTTATTGCATGGCGGTCTGTCCCGCCGGCTCCGACGTGATCGGCGCCTATCGGGCGGACAAGAAGCGATATCTGAAGGAGATCGTCGATCCGCTTCAGCAAAAAGCCGAGACGATCTATGTGAGGCAGGGTTCGGACGCGGAAGATTATGTCGCGCGCCGCTTTCCGGGGAAGAGCCTGAAACGCATCGGCGCAGGCTTGCGGCCGGTGACGATCGACGGCTTTCTCTCAAGCTTGAAACTTGCGTTTCAGCGCGGCAAATCGGCGGGGCTCGACGCGGTTTATCACTTCGTCTTCACCGGCGCGCAGCCGCGCAGCGCCACGATAACCATCTCGGATAAAAAGATACGCGTCGCAGACGGGCTCGTCGGCGCGCCGCGGCTGACGGTGACGGCCGACGCCGAGACATGGCTGCGCTTCCTGCGCAAGGAAACGAGCCTGCTTTGGGCGCTACTGCGGCTGAAGATTCGCCTTCGCGGCGACCCGCGTCTGCTCATCGCCTTCGGGCGTTGCTTCCCGAGTTGACGCGTTACCCGCCGTTGGCCTTCGCCGTATGCGCGGCGACAATGTCGCGCGCCTGCTTGCCGACGACTTCGGCGAGATGGTCGAAACGCGCCTGATAAAAGCCCGCGCCTGCGGTCGCCGAGCGCAGCTCGACGATGAGATTGTCCATCTCCGCCTCCGGGATCAGCGTCTCCAGTCTGTCCCAGCCATCCCAGCCCTCGCGCGGACCAAAGCCCATAATCTGCCCACGCCGCGCCGAGACGATGCCGGTCGCGCGCGACATGGCGTCGCCCGGCACGAAAATATCGACCGCGAGCACCGGCTCCAGCAGAATCGGCTCGGCTTTTTCGAGCGCCTCGCTCATGCCGATGCGCGCCGCGGTGCGAAAGGCCATGTCGGAAGAGTCGACCGAATGATAGGAGCCGTCGGTGAGCACCGCCTCGACGTCGACGACCGGAAAGCCGAACGGCCCGTGCAGCATCGCGTCCTGACAGCCCGCTTCGACCGATGAGAAATATTGCTTGGGCACGGAGCCGCCATGCACGCGCTCGCTGAAAGCGAAGCCCTCGCCGCGCCCGCGCGGCGCAATCTCCATCACCACGTCGCCGAACTGGCCGTGCCCGCCCGACTGTTTCTTATGGCGGCCGCGGACAGTGACCTTGTGTCGGATCGTCTCGCGATAGGCGACCGTCGGCTTGGATTGTTCGACTGCGACATTGAAGCGCGAGGCGAGTCGCTCAAGCGCGACGCGCAGATGCATCTCGCCCTGCCCAAAGAGCTTGATCTGCGAGAGCTCCTGATCATGCACGAAGACGAGCGAAGGGTCCTCGTCGACGAGCTTGCTCATCGCGGCCGCGAGCCGCATTTCGTCCTTGCGGTCCTTCACACTCAGCGCCAGGGCATGCACGGGATCGGGAGTTTCCGCTCGCGTCTTCTGCAAATCCGCCGCGCCCGCCTTGGCGTCGGCGACGACATTGTCGCCCGTATGCGCATGTTCGAGACGGCCTAAGGCGACGACGTCTCCCGTCTTGGCCTCCGTCGCCTTGCTGTTCGTCGCCCCCAGGAAACGCGACATGCCCGCGATGCGGTCCTCGCCATGCGGCGAGGCGATCGTCTGTCCGTCCGCCAAAGCGCCGCGCAGAACGCGCGCGAGCGACAGCTTGCCGCCGTGCGGCGTATGTATCGTGCGGATGACGCGCGCCAGCGCCGCGCCCTTGCCGTCGAGGCCCAGTCGCGCGCACGTCTCGTCGATTCCCGGCGCCTCGTGACGCAGCGCCTTCAACAGCCGCGTCACGCCCGCGCCGCGTTCGGCGGAGCCGATGAAAAGCGGAACCACGAGTCCGGCGCGCAGCTCCTTGGTGAGGTCGTCGAACACCTGATCGCGCGGCGGCTCGATGTCGGAGATCAATTCCTCCATCAGCGCGTCGTCGTAATCGGCGAGGCGCTCCAGCATGGAGTAGCGCGCCTCCTTTTCGGTGGCGGCCTCGTCCTTTGGAATTTCGACGACCTCGGAAGGCGCATGCTCGCGATAGACATAGGCGCGCTCAAGCGCG
>CAZCJY010000121.1:1642-8150 GCA_964498975.1 uncultured Methylocystis sp. | reverse complement strand
AAGAAAGCGGTCGCGCATAATGTGAAGACGCCGCCCGGCTATCGCTACCAATGGGGCGGCCAGTTCGAGAACCAGCAGCGCGCTTCCGCGCGGCTCTCCATCGTCGTGCCGATCGCCTTGGCGCTGATCTTTCTCTTGCTCTATCTCACCTTCAATTCGGTGCTGCAGGCGACTTTGGTGTTTTGCAACGTGCCCTTCGCGGCGATCGGCGGCATCCTGGGCCTCTGGCTGTCCGGGGAATTCATCTCCGTGCCGTCGTCGGTCGGTTTCATCGCGCTCATCGGCATCGCGGTGCTCAACGGCGTCGTGCTGATCTCCTACATCAACAAGCTCGTCGCGGAAGGAACGCGCACGACGCGCGAAGCGGTCATCGAAGGCGCGCGGCGGCGCATGCGGCCGGTGATGCTCACTGCGAGCATCGCCGCTTTTGGCCTTATTCCGTTTCTCTTCGCGCATGGGCCGGGCGCGGAGATTCAGCGCCCGCTCGCTGTCGTCGTCATCGGCGGGCTCATTTCCGCGACAGTGCTGACGCTCGTGCTGCTGCCCATTCTCTACGATCGTTCGGCGAATCTCAGCCTGCTCATCCGTCAAAGGCTGAGCGCTCGCGCGGCGAGGGAGCCGGCGCCGGCGCCACGGCGTGAGGACGCCAGCGCATGAGGGCGCGCGCCGTCTGTATCGTATTTTCGTTTGTTGCTTGCAGCGCTTTCGCGTGTGGCGGTCGAGCCATAGCGCAGGAAGCGAGCGAGGCGCCGACGCCGCGCATCAAAGGCTCGGTGAAGGCGTCGAACAAGAAAATTCCCGCCCGGGCGCCGGCTAAGAAGCCGCAAGGCGGCGTGCTGGCGCGGCATCTTGATATGGCTGTCGCGATCGACGCGCAAAGCAGATCGCTCGAGGCGCAATATCGCGCGATCTCCGCGCGCTACGCCACCGCCAATTCCATAACGCCCGGCTCGCCCTATGTCGGCGGCTTACAGCGCAACGCCCCGGCCGGCAATTTGCGCAACTATAACGAAACGGAAGTCGAGGCCGGCATGCCGCTATGGCTTCCGGGCCAGCGCGACGCCTATGCGGCGACGGTGACCACCGGCCTCTCCGAGGTCGAGGAGCGACTGGCGTTGCGTCGGCTCGACGTCGCGGCGCTGTTGCGAGACGCTTGGTGGAACGCGCAGCGCGCGGCGCGCGACGTTGCGGTGGCGCGCACTCGTGTCGCGACAGCGCATGACATTGGCGCGGACATGACGCGCCGCGTGGAACTCGGCGACGCCGCGCAGGCCGATGCGCTGCTCGCAAAGAACGAAACGCTCGCCGCGGAAACGGAGTTGGCGCAGGCGGAAGGCGCCGTAAAAGTCGCGCGCGTGAATTATATGGCGCTGACCGGCGGCGCATCCCCGGAGGGGACGCTCGAATCCGTGCGCCCTGCAGGGGACATCGAAGACCATCCGGCGTTGCGGACGCCGCGTGCGGCGCTCGCCCGGGCCGAGGCGCAGGCGCAGCTTGTCGAGGCGACGCCGATCGACAGTCCTGAAGTGGGGATATTTGGGCGGCAAGAACATAATGATCAGTATTCGACCGACCCCTCGCAGACCATTACGAACCAACGAACCGATGCGACGACCGTGGGCGTGCGCATCCGCATTCCGTTGCCGACGGCCGGCCGCAACGAGCCGCGGCGCGCCGAAGCGCAGGCCGAAATGGATCGCGCCCGCGCCGAATATGAACGCGCCAAGCGCGTCGTTCTCGCTGAAATAAACGCGTCGCGCGCGGCTCTGGCCGCCGCGCAGCGCGCCGCTGGCCTCGCCAATAGCCGCCTCGCCGTCGCCAATGATCAATTCGAACTGTCGCGCAAGTCGTTTCGCCTTGGCGAAATCAGCGCTTTCGATCTCTACCGCGTGCGTCAGATCCAACTCGAAGCGCAGCGCATGCAGGCGAACGCCGCGACCAATGTCGGCGTTGCGATTTCGCGGCTCAATCAGGCGCTGGGCTATGCGCCCTAGAGCATGCGCTTATGATCCGATCTTCATTGCGAGGCGCGTCTCGTCGAAGCGATCTAGGGCCTTGTGAAAGTTGGATTGCTTCGCCTTTCTCACAATAACCGCGCTTGTCGGCGCTTAGCTTTAAGAACTAAGGACATCGCCGCACGAAATCCGCGACGCGGGTAATTGTCGGTTCGTCGAGCAGCAACGGCGCATGGCCCTGGCCTTCAACCGTATGCCGCTCCATGCGCGGCGCGCGGCGCGCCATTTCGTCGAAAACGGCTGGCGACAGAATGTCCGAGTTCGCGCCGCGGATCGCGAGCAACGGCAAATCCGCTAGCGCGGCGAAATCGTCCCAGTAGCTTTCGGGTTCGACGTCCGGCTTCACAACATCGAGCGCATGGTTCAATTCAGGATCGTAGCGAAGAAGCACCTTGCCGTCCTTCTCGACGAAAGTCATGCGGGCGTAGATTTCCCATTCCTTTTGCGAGACGCCTGAAAAATCCGCGCCGGCCGTCAACCGCATCAGGCCAATCGCGTCGCGCATCGAGGGAATAGGCGGCAGCTTGCCCACATAGCGCTTGATGCGCAAAAGCCCGGCATGCTCGATCTGCGGGCCGATGTCGTTGAGCACGGCGGCGCGCACCATGCCGGGCTGGCGCGCGGCAAGCCGCATCGTGTGCAGACCTCCGCGCGAAGTGCCCAGGAAAACCGCTTTCGTGACGCCCGCGTCGGCGAGCTGGGCAAGGATATCGCCTTGCTCGACATCGAAATCATAGCGGCGCCAATCCTCGTCCCAATCGGACCGGCCCCGCCCACGATAGTCGAGCGCAACGACACGCCGGCCGTCGGCCCTTATGACCCGCGCGACGCGGTCGAAATCGTCGGCGGCGCGGGCGAGGCCCGGCAGGCAAACGACGGGCAGAGGCTCAGCGCCGCCTGCCGTCGCGCCATAGTCGAGACAATGGAGACGCAGACCGTCGGCGGCGCGAACGAACCGGCTGACGGGCTCTTGCAAAGACGCCATGAAAGGACGCGCTCCTGGAAAAATAGCCGCTCGTTCCGACTGCGACATTTACGCTTCGAAATCCACCCCGCAACCGCTCGATTTGGCGCTTTCCCTTCCTTGACTTCAAAGCCCGTTGCGGCGAGTTTGCGCGCGCCCGCAAGGCCGATCGGTCGCTTCTCGCTGAAGGATAATTCGCCGCACCATGCGCTCCTATCTGGACTTTGAAAAGCCGGTCGCGGAACTTGAAACGAAGGTCGAGGAACTGCGCGCGCTGGCCGACAAGGGCGAGGGCGTCTCGATCGGCGAGGAGCTGACGAAACTAGAGGCCAAGGCCGCCAAGGCGCTCGCCGACCTCTATGCCGGCCTCACCCCCTGGCAGAAGATCCAGGTCGCGCGGCATCCGCAGCGGCCGCATTTTTCAGATTACGTGCAGCAGCTCGTCGCCGAATTCACGCCGCTCGCCGGGGATCGGCTATTCGGCGAGGACGCAGCCATCGTCGGGGGCTTCGGCCGTTTTCGCGGCGAGCCGATCTGCGTCATCGGGCAGGAGAAAGGCTCGGACACGGCGAGCCGTCTGCAACACAATTTCGGCATGGCGCGGCCGGAAGGCTATCGCAAGGCCGTCCGCTTGATGGAGCTCGCCGACCGCTTCGGCCTGCCGGTCATCTCGCTCGTCGACACGGCCGGCGCCTTTCCCGGGATCGACGCCGAGGAGCGCGGCCAGGCCGAGGCGATCGCGCGCTCGACCGACGCGTCGCTGGCGCTCGGCGTTCCCAATGTCGCGGTTGTCGTCGGGGAGGGCGGCTCGGGCGGCGCAATCGCCATTGCCGCGGCCAATAAAGTGCTGATGCTGGAACACGCGGTCTATACGGTCGCTTCGCCCGAGGCCTCGGCGTCAATCCTGTGGCGCGACGCCGCGAAGGCCCAGGACGCCGCCACCAGCATGAAGATCACGGCGCAGGATTTGTTGAAGTTCGGCATCATCGACTTGATCATCACCGAGCCGCCGGGGGGCGCGCATCGCGATCCGAAAGCCGCGATCGGGGCGGTCGGCGACGCCCTGGCCAAGGAGCTCTCGGGGCTTGCGAATCTTTCACGAGACCAACTGCGCCATGCGCGCTGCGAGAAGTTTTTGGCGATGGGCCGAAAAATAGAAGAAAAGCGTTAAGGTAAATCGCGCAGATTCGACCGGTAAACCGAGGCTGGCGGGCGGTTTTCGCCAATTTGGACACGATCTCGTCCCAATGTTTGGCTTTCTTGTCACAACGCGGCGCTGTTCCGGCTCTCGGAGAAGCGTTGCGTCAGGCGCGCGAGTTCTTGCGTCATTGGCGCCGCCGGAGGGGTAACCATGAAACTTCAGGGCGTTATGCCGGCTGCAGGACTAATGGCCGCGCTGGCGCTGTCCGCCTGCCAGGATAACGGCCTCGCGCATCGCTCGCTCGCGCCCATCCCCTCCGAGACAGTAGCGCTGATGGCTCAGGTCGGCACGACCAAAGAGTCGCCGATGCTGATCCGCGCCTATAAGAAGGAAGCGGAGCTCGAGGTCTGGAAGATGCGGTCGGACGGCCGTTACGTCCATCTCAAGACTTTCCCCATGTGCCGCTGGTCGGGCCAGCTCGGCCCAAAGAGGCATCAAGGCGACCGCCAGGTGCCAGAGGGCTTCTATTCGATCGGCCCGGCGCAGATGAACCCGAATTCGAGCTATTATCTTTCGTTCAACGTCGGCTATCCCAATGCGCTCGATCGCGCGCTTGGCCACACCGGCGGCGACATCATGGTGCATGGCGCCTGCTCCTCGGCCGGTTGCTTCTCCATGACCGACAAGCAGATCGCCGAAATTTACGCCATCGCGCGCTCTTCGCTCGAGGGCGGCCAGCGCGCGATCCAGATGCAGTCCTATCCGTTCAAGATGACGGCGGAGAATCTCGCCAAGCATCGGCTCGATCCCAACATCGACTTCTGGAAGCAGCTGAAGGAAGGTTCGGATCACTTCGAGGTGACGCTGCAGGAGCCGCAGGTCGCCTTCTGCGGACGCCGCTATGTGTTCAACGCCTCCGGCGCGGCTCCTCTCGATCCCAACGCCGCCTGTCCGCCGATGAGGCGCGATCAGGAAATCGCCCAGGCTGTCGCGGAAAAGGCGGCGAAGGACGACGCCAGGATCGCGGAGCTGGCGCAAAGCGGCGTGAAGCCGGTTCGCGTCGTCTATCAGGACGGCGGCCAGAATCCCGCCTTCGCCTCCCGCGTCTCCGACGTCAGCCGACCAGAGACGATCGTTCCGCCTGTCGAGATCGCGCTCGAAGACAAGGCGAACCGCGGCGCCGGCAAGCTCGCCGCCAAATCGCCGGTCGTGACCATGGCCGCCGCCAGGGCGGCCGCCGAGAGCAAGCAGGCTTTGGATGCCGGGGCGATGGCGCCGACGGCGGACGATCGCCGCGAAATGTCGGCGCTTGCCGCCACGGATCCCAGCCCGACGAACACCGTCAAAAAATGGCTGCATCTGCCCAAAGACGACCCTGTAACCTCGGAGGCGCCGACTCCACCCGCCTCCATCGGCGGCAGGAAGGGCAAGTCCGCCGCAGCGCAGTAATTCTCCTATCCTTCAGACGAACTTGACCGGGCGCTGGCATGTCGCCCGGTTTTATTTTGTTTTCAATCATATGAAATTGCTGGCTCGACAGCCGGCGGTTTCCATTAGAGTCATATGTCAAAAACAGCTTGACTCTTGTGCGACGCAGCAATATAAGAGTGCGACGCAGCGAGAGTTCTCTCGCTCCGTAGCCCTCCTTGGGCGTTTCCTCCCTTGACTTGGGCCGCTGGTTCTCCGGCGGCCCTTTTTTTTAAGCGATTAGGTGGAAGAAGGAGCCGGAGGCGCGCTCCTTTACGAGCCCTGCGGGCAACTCGTCGTCGCCATAGGCGTCGCGCGCCAATGCAAAAGGCGTCCCCCCTTCGCGCAGAACCGTCGCATAGTGAAACTCATGTCCGCGCATCCTGTGGCCGGCGCGGCCGAGAATATGATCCACGGCAAGCACGGCGCGGCGGTAGCCGAGGCGCAGCTTGCGCTTGGCGAAGCTCGTTTCGAGATCGAGCAGCCCGGCCATCGGGTGGACGGCGCCCTGCGCGTCGATCAGCGATTGGCCGAGAACCATATAGCCGCCGCATTCGCCGTGGACCCATCGCGTTTCGGCGAAGCGCCGCAAACCGTTCAGGAAGCCCTGCGCCTCCGCAAGGCGCCCAGCATGCAGTTCCGGATAGCCGCCCGGAAGCCAGCACATGTCGCAATCATCGGGCGGCGCTTCATCGGCGAGCGGCGAAAAGAATACGAGCTCTGCGCCCGCGTTGCGCCAAGCCTGCGCGAGATGCGGATAGAAGAAGGAGAAGGCGTCGTCGCGCGCGACGGCGATGCGCTGCGCGGGGGGCAGAATGGCCCCCTCCCTGTCCCTCCCCCGCCTGACGGCGGGAGAGGGGACGCTCACGCCGGTTTCGCGTGACGCTGATGAAGCGCGTCGCCTTGCTCCCTCTCCCGCGA
>CAZCJY010000121.1:0-1632 GCA_964498975.1 uncultured Methylocystis sp. | reverse complement strand
ACGGGCAGTCCCAGCGCCTCGATCGCTTCGCCCGCGAGCGTGCGATGGCGCTCCGAGCCGACGCGGTTCAGCACGACGCCGGCAATTTTCACGCGAGGGTCATGCGTGGCGAGGCCGCGCATGAGCGCCGCCGCCGTCTGACCCTGGCCGGAAACATCATGAGCAAGCAAGACGGGCCAGCCGAGCAAAGCGGCGATATCGGCGCTGGCGCCGACGCCCGCAGCGCCGCCCGGCGCGCCGTCGAAAAGGCCCATCGCGCCTTCGGCGATGACGATGTCCGCGTTCTCGCTCGCGTGCGCGGCGAGACGCGCGATCAACGCCTCGTCCATCGCCCATGAATCGACATTGACGCCCGCGCGTCTCGTCGCCGCGGCGTGGAAAGCGGGATCGATATAGTCCGGCCCGCATTTCACCGGCGCGACGCGCATGCCCCGCCGCGTCAGCGCGCGCATGAGACCGAGCGCCAGCGTCGTCTTGCCTGATGAGGAGCGCGCTGCGCCAATGAGGAGGCCCGGAGGGCTCACCTTTCGCCTCTCGGCCGGAAGCGGCGATCATAACCGGCGTCATAGAGCGCGCTTTCGCGGAAGTCTTCGCTCGCGAGCGCGGGGCCAACAAGGATCAGCGCCGTGCGCTCCATCGGCGTCTGCGCCGCGCGCGCTTCGATGTCGGCGAGCGTGCCGCGCACGATGCGCTCGTCCGGCCATGAGGCGCGATAGACGAGCGCGACGGGGCAATCGCCGCCATAGAAAGGCGTCAGCTCTTCCACTACCCGCGCGAGCGCGTGAATGGACAGATGGATCGCGAGCGTCGCGCCAGATTGCGCGAAGGTCGTGAGCGTTTCGCGTTCCGGCATCGCCGAGGCGCGCCCCGAGGTGCGCGTCAGCACCAGTGATTGCGCCACTTCCGGCAGCGTCAATTCGCGCCTCAACGCCGCGCTCGCCGCCGCGAAGGCGGGAACGCCCGGCGTCAGCGTATAGGGAATGTTCAATACATCGAGGCGGCGCGTCTGTTCGCCGACTGCGCTCCAGATCGAGAGATCGCCCGAATGCAGCCGCGCGACGTCCTGGCCGGCGTCATGCGCGGCTTTCATCTCCGCGATAATATCGTCGAGCGACAGCGGCGCCGTGTCGATGATGCGCGCGCCCGGCGGACAATGCGCGAGCACGCCGCCGGGCACGAGCGAACCGGCATAAAGACATACAGGACAGCGCGCGACGAGATCGCGGCCGCGCAACGTGAGAAGATCGGCGGCGCCGGGACCGGCGCCGATGAAATGTACGGTCATGCGTCGTCTTCCTCGAGGCTTCGCGCTAGCGCGCAAGCCACGACGGGCGTCGTCACGCGCGGCGCGACAAGGCGGCTGTTCGGGCCGGCGCCGACGAGCGCCGCAGCCTCCGCGACGCTGCCGACGCCGAACATCGCCTGCACGCGCGGCGAATGGGTGGGCGCCGCCGCCTTGCGCGCGCGAAGCGCGCCGAGAGGCAAGAACGCCAGTTCGACGCCGAGTTCGCGCGCGGCTTCGTGCAGTCCGGCTTCCTCCGCCTTGCTTTCGAGCGCATAGAGTGTCGCGCGCCGCAGATCGACGCCATGCGTTTGCGCGACGCGCCGCACGAGCTCGACAATGGCTTGCGC
>CAZCJY010000120.1:4202-8334 GCA_964498975.1 uncultured Methylocystis sp. | reverse complement strand
TTCGCGCATCGCCCGCGCTCAATGACGCGCAGCGCATGGAGATCGGCGAGGTCTGCTCGCGGGCGATGCGCGAATTGCAATACGCCGGCGCGGGCACGGTCGAGTTTCTATATGAGAACGGCGAATTCTATTTCATCGAGATGAACACGCGCATTCAGGTCGAACATCCGGTAACGGAGTCGATCACCGGCGTCGATCTCGTCTGCGAACAGATCCGCGTCGCCGCCGGTTCGCCTTTGTCGCTGCGCCAGGAAGACATCTGGTTCTACGGCCACGCCATCGAATGCCGCGTCAACGCCGAGCATCACGCGACCTTCCGGCCCTCGCCCGGCCGCATCGCCTATTACCATCCGCCCGGCGGCGTCGGCGTGCGCGTGGATTCGGCGGTTTATCAGGGCTACGCCATTCCGCCCAATTACGACTCGCTCATCGGCAAGCTGATCGTGCATGGCCGCAACCGCACCGAGGCGCTGATGCGCCTGCGCCGCTCGCTCGACGAATTCATCGTCGACGGCATCGACACGACGCTGCCGCTGTTTCGAACGCTGGTGCGCAACGCCGACGTGCAGAACGGCATTTACGACATTCACTGGCTGGAGCATTTCCTCGCGACGGGCGGCATCGAGCCCGGCTTTTAAGCGTGATAAGGAGGGGCAAATGACAAAAGGCGCATCGTTCTTACTCGCCTTTGCTTTCGCCTTCACGGCGCTGGCGCCTGCCGGCGCATTCGCCAAGACGGCGACGCGCGGTCCTTTCGCCTTCGCCTGCTCCGGCGATTCCACGGCGACTTTGACCGTGACCTTTCTCGGCGCCAACGCCGGACGGGCGAAGCTCGTCTTCAGAGGCGAGACGGTGATCGCCAAACAGGCGATGGCCGCAAGCGGCGCGCGCTATGTCGCCAAGGACATCGAATTTTGGAATAAGGGCGACGACGCCATCGTCGAATGGCGCGGCGAAAAGCTGAACTGCACAACCGACGAGTAACGCCCGGGCGCAGCCAGGAAAGAAACTGGCGCGCGGGACTGGCGCAAAATCGCGGCGCCGCTATCCTTTCAGCCATGTCGCGGCTCACCCCCCCGTTTTCGATCACCCCGCATCTCTTGTTGCGGGCCTATTCGATCGGCCTTTTTCCCATGGCCGAGAGCGCCGAGGACGACCAGCTTTACTGGGTCGATCCGGAGCGGCGCGCGATCTTCCCGCTCGACACTTTCATCGTTTCGCGCTCGCTCGCCAAGACCGTGCGGTCGGACTGGTTCGACGTCCGCGTCGACCAGGATTTCGATGCGGTGATCGCGGCCTGCGCCGCGCCCGCCGCGCATCGCGAAAAGACCTGGATCAACGCCGAAATCCGCCAGCTCTACCGCAAGCTGTTCGATCTCGGCTTCGCGCATACGGTGGAGTGCCGCCGGGATGGCCAGCTTGTCGGCGGCCTCTATGGCGTTTCGCTGCGCGGCGCCTTTTTCGGCGAGAGCATGTTCCATCGCGAACGCGACGCGTCGAAAGTGGCGCTGACGCATCTCATCGCGCGGCTGAAGATCGGCGGCTATCAGCTGCTCGACACGCAATTCATAACGCCGCATCTCGCCTCGCTCGGCGCGATCGAGATTTCGCGAGACGCCTATCATCGCGCCCTCGAAGAGGCGCTGACGGCGCAAGCGAACTTTTACGTCTGGGCCAAGGAAGAGCCGCTCAAAGGGGCTCAGGCGCTCGCCGCGCTGGAAGACTGATCAGAACGGGAACAGCGGATTGCTCGCCGGCGCCGGCGCGACATCGGGTTGCTGCGCGCGCTTCTTATTCTTTTTCTTCGCCGGAACGGGCTCTCCGTCGGCGGGTGGAGCGACGTCCGGCGGAGGCGCGCCCGGTTCGACAAGCGCGCCGCCGGGTTGCTGATCGGCGGGGCCTATCGGCTGATTTTCCATGGGCGGCGGGGCCGCTGGCTCGACCTTGCGCGAGCGGCGTTTCTTGCCGCCCTCGGGGGCCGTCGTCGCTTCGGGCTCGACCGGCGGCGCGGCGGCCGCCGCCGCAGGCTGCGCGACTTCCTTGCCGCCTTTGCAGTCAACGAGCCACACGTCATAGACGGGATGCTCGACGCCATGGAGGCCGGGACTCGCGGCGAACATCCATCCCGAGAAGATACGCTTGGCCTCCTGCTTGCCGTCGGTCTTGGCGGGCTCGAGCCTCTGCTCCGAGCGGCGATCCGGCTTGAGGATCAGTTCGTCCACCTCGACGAAGCCCGTCGTTTGCGGCGTCTCGGTCTGCGGGCGCGTGTTGCAGACGCGCGGCGTCACCTGCAACGCGCCGAACTGCACGGTTTCGTCTATGGCGACGTCGAAATTGATGATGCGGCCGGTGGTCTTGTCGAGACCGGCGAAAATCGCGGTCGGATGCCGGATCGGCTCGGCGATGGCGACGCTGGCGGAAAGCGCGAGCCCGCCCACTGCGGCCATGGGCGCGAAAGACAGACGAAGCTTCATACGGTCACCGCATGTTTGCAAAGCGGCCCAGAGGCGGGCGGGCGACGAAAACAGGCAAGAAAAACAGGCAAGAAAGGCGTTTCCAAGGACAAGCGCCGCTTCAGCCTTCGGGCCGCCAGGCCACATAGTCGCCGCCGGCCGGCGGACGGTCGCCCGAGGCGAGCTGCGATCCGGGCGGGCGATAGGCCTGCGGCGTGCCAGTGAGATTCTGCTGATGCGGCAGCTCCCACTCCCTGGCCCTGTAAGTCTCCTGGGTCGGCGGCGTGTCCACCGTGTGATGCAGCCAGCCGTACCAGCCGGGCGGCGTCGCCGAACCTTCGCAATAGCCGTTGTAGATCACCCAGCGCCGCTCGAAGCCGAGCGCCTTGTCGATCTTGCCGCCGCGCCGGCGATAATAGACATTGCCGAATTCGTCTTCGCCGACGCGCTCGCCATAGAGCAGAGTCCACAGGCCGGTGCTGAGCGTAGCCTTGTTCCACCAGGTGAAGAAGCGAACGATGTAGGACATGTGTCGGGCGTCCTCGGAAGGGTTGCGCCCCTTATTGCGTCTGAAGGCGTCAATGTCCAGCGTCGCGGCGCGGCGGCTTGACGGCCCGGCGCTATCCCCGCCACGCTAGAGGCGTCCCGAATCCGCGCCGGAGGACCAATGTCCGCTACCCTCTCCACCCAATGTTGCGTTACGGGCGGCGGTCCCGCCGGACTCATGGCAGGATTTCTCCTCGCCCGCGCCGGCGTCGACGTGATCGTGATCGAGAAGCACGCAGACTTCCTGCGCGACTTCCGCGGCGACACGATTCATCCCTCGACACTGCGGCTGATGGACGAGCTTGGCCTGCTCGATGCATTCCTGCGCCTGCCGCACCACAAGGCCTATGAGCTCGCGGCCTGGATCGGCGCGCGCAAATATAAGGTCGCGGATTTCAGGAGCCTGCCGGGAAAATGCAATTTCATCGCCTTCATGCCGCGATGGGATTTCCTCGATTTCATCGCGGCGCAGGCCCGCGCCCTGCCGAATTTCCGGCTCTTGATGCAGACCGCCGCAGAAGATCTTATTTGGGACGGCGATCGCGTCGCCGGCGTATCGGCGACGAGCCCCGGCGGGCCGCTGGAAATAAGCGCCAAGCTCATTATCGCGGCCGACGGGCGCGGCTCTCGCCTGCGCGCCGCCGCTCATCTTGACGTCGAAGATTTCGGCGCGCCGATGGACGTGTTGTGGTTCAAGCTGCCGCGCAAAGAAAGCGATCCCGACGAGAGCTTCGGCCGGGTCGCGCCGGGGCGCATGCTCGCGATGATCGATCGCGGCTCCTATTGGCAATGCGGCTGCGTCATTCCCAAGGGCGGCGCGGAAGAACTGCGGGCGAAAGGCATAGAGGCGTTTCGCGACTCCATCGCCGCCTTGACGCCCTTTCTCGCCGATCGCGTCGATACGCTGCAAGACTGGACGCAGATCAATCTGCTGACCGTTCAGGTCAACCGGCTCAGGACATGGAGCCGGCCCGGACTGCTCTGCATCGGCGACGCGGCGCACGCCATGTCGCCGGTCGGCGGCGTCGGGGTGAATCTCGCCATTCAGGACGCCGTCGCCGCCGCCAATCTGCTGGCAGCGAAGCTACGCGCGGACGCTGTCACGGACGACGACCTTGCGGCCGTGCAGCGGC
>CAZCJY010000120.1:597-4192 GCA_964498975.1 uncultured Methylocystis sp. | reverse complement strand
TCCCACGCGCGTCACGCAGAGCATTCAGCTCGCCATTCAGAACCGCGTTGTGCGCAGCGTTCTCGCCGCCGACAAGCCGTTCGATGCGCCGCTTGCGCTGCGATTGCTCGATGCCGTTCCGCTGCTGCGGCGATTGCCGGCGCGGCTCATCGGCCTCGGCGTTCGGCCGGAGCATGTTGAAACGCAGCCGTGATGCGAATTCCGCCTGTTCCATTCGTTGGACGTGTCATTCCCGGCAGGCCAAAGGCCTGACCGGGAATCCAGAGCAAATCCCGCAGATTCGAATTGCGATTCTGGATTCCCGATCTCGCGCTTTGCGCGCGTCGGGAATGACATCCCAACCGTTCAACCGGATGTGATGCGAGATCAGTTCGACCCGCGAATGAATGCGCCGAAAGCGCGCGGGCCATCGCCGGTCTCGGCCTTGCCGACGACTTTCAGCGTCTGCGCATCGACCGCCCAGAGTTCGTTCGAGAACCAATTGGCGACATAGACGCGCGCGCCATCGCCGCTGACCGCGAGCCCTTCCGGATATTCGCCGACCTTCAGCGTCTCGACCGGCGCGAAGGTCTTGGCGTCGAATACGCTGACGCTGTCGCCATGCTGATTGGCGACGAAGACGCGGCCCTTGGCCAGCGCCACCGTGTAGGGCCGGCTGCCGCATTTGAGCGTCGCGACGACCTTGCGCGCGGCGAGATCGACGATGCTCACATCATCCGATTCGACATTCGCCGAATAGGCGCGGGCGCCGGCTGCGTCGATGGCGACGCCGAAGGGGTGCTTGCCGACGGGGATCGTCGCCACACGCGCGAATGTCGACGCGTCGATGAGCGAGAGCGCATTGTCGTCGCGATCCGCGACGACAATGGTCTTGCCGTCTGGCGCGACGGCGACGCCCGACGCCATCGCGCCAACGCCGACGCTGCGCTGCGCGCCGCCATTCACCGGATCGATCTCGACGAGCCGGCGCCCGTAAAGATCGGCGACATAGACGCGCTTGCCGTCCGGGCTCGCGGCGACGCCGAGCGGCCCGCCTTCGACCGTGATGCGCTTTTCGATCTTTCGCGCCGGCGCGTCGATGACGGTGAGGAACTTGCCTTCCGGACTCGTGACATAGACGCGCGCGCCGTCGCTGCTGACCGCGACTCCCGCCGGCTTGCCGCCGATGGGCAGCGTCGCGACCATCTCCATCTTGGCGAGATCGACGATAGAGAGCGCGTCGGCGCCCTGCGCGGTGACGAAGGCTTCGTCGGCGGCGGCGGGGGCGGTGAGGAACAGGATGGAAAGAAGCAGTTTCATCGTCATGCCCGCGCTTGGCGCGGGCATCCACGCCAAGACGATGCGACGCGACCAGTGAAAGCCCAAGCGGGTCGCGACCGCATGGATGGCCGGGACAAGCCCGGCCATGACGGGCTGAGGCTTCATCTCCCCTCCACTTTCGTCTTCAACGCCGCGAGATTGGCGCGATGCAGCGCGGTGACGGCGGCGATGGCGACATCGTCGTTAAGCTCCGGCGGCGGATTGTTGTTGGGATAGCCGCGATAGAAGCGCGCCTTCCACTCCACTTCCGTCCTGCCGCCCTCCGCCGGCCGCAGCGTGATGAGGGCGGTGTAATTGGTCGCCGGAAGGCGTTTCACGTCGTCGCCCTCACGATGGACGCCAAGCATCATGCGTTCCGCTTCGCGCTTGGTAAGCAATTCCTCGACAACGCCGCCGTCGCTCATATGAAGCCTGCGCCTCGCCTGATCGGGAACGTCGCCGCCCGAAGCTTCGACGCGCGCGACGCCCGGCAGCCATTCGGCATGGGCGAAATCGCCGACGACGGCCCATGCCTTTTCAGGCGGCGCGTCGACGATGATCGTCTCGACGACTTTCAGCGGCGAGGCGCCATGCGCTGCAAGCGCAGTGACGGAGAAAAGCGCCGCCAATGCGACCGACGGCGCCAGCGCAACAAGGGCGAGGAGAAAAGCGCGACGCGACACAGTTTTCATGCCTCAACGCTCCCCGCTTGGCGCGGAGCTTACTTGCCTTCCGCCTTGGCCTTCAGCGCCGCGAGGCCGGTCTTGTAGATGCCCGTCACGGCCTTCAACGCCGCTTCGTCAGATTGCTCAGGCGGCGGGTCGTTGTTCATGAAGCCGCGATAGAAGGCGCCCTTCCATTCCACAACGCTCTTGCCGCCCTCTTCCTTCACGCCGATCGTCGCAGCGTAATTATTGACCGGCAGGACCTTCACGTCGACATTGTCGATCTTATAGCTCATCGACTTGCCCTCGGCGTCGTATTTCGTGAGCGTTTCCTCGATCACGCCGCCGTCCTTGAGGGTAATTTTGCGCTTGGCGTCGGCGCCGTTGCCGCCCGTCCCTTCCGTCTTGGCGACGGCTGGATGCCAGCTCAAATCCTGGAAATTGCCGACGATCTCCCAGACCTTGGCGGCCGGCGCATCGATCTCGATCTTTTCGACGACCTTCTGGCGCGACGGGCCATGCGCGAAGGCCGGCGCCGACAAAAAGGCGGCGGAAAGAAGCGACAGGGCGGCAACGACAAATGCGCGGCGCGCAACCACAACATGCATTGGGATCTCCCGGAAAGCCTGACCTTGGCCGCCAGCAGGGCGGCAGGGGCACATAAAGGCGCCTGACGCCGCGGCGTCAAGCGGCGATGCGCCGGGGCGTCACACGCCCGTCTTGCAGCCGCTTCATCTGCGCGCCATGCCATACGTCCGCGCGCTCGCTTTCGTCATCACGCTAACGGCGGTTTTCATCTTCGTCGTTCCCGTGCAGGCGCTGGCCCGCAGGCGCGGCTGGGCGCTCCAACACACTATCCAGACCCGCTTCTGCCGCGTGATCTGCGCGATCATCGGCGTGAAGGTCGAAGCGCATGGCGCCCTGCCTGGCGAAGCGCCGCGCTTCGTCGTCGCGAACCATGTCTCATGGACCGACATTATCGCACTCGCGAGCCTCTATCCTTTCGTCTTTCTGGCGAAAAGCGAAGTGGCGGGCTGGCCCGCGCTCGGCCGGCTCGCGCGGCTGCAAGGCACGGTCTTCGTCGAGCGCGGTGCGCGCCAGGATGTCGCGCGCGTCAATGCGGCGCTGGGAAAAATCATGCGCGCGGGCGACGATCTCGTCATCTTCGCCGAAGGCACGTCGAGCGACGGCGTTAAGGTTCTGCCCTTCCGCTCGGCGCATTTCGCAGCCCTAGAAGCGCTCGCCGCGCAGGGCGCGGCGCCGACGCTCGCGCCCGCGGCGATCTCCTATTCCAATGGCGCCGGGAGGATCGACGTCGGCTGGTATGGCGACATGACGTTCCTGCCGCATCTATGGCGTTTGATGAAGCGCGGCGACGCGCGCTGCCGCATCATTTTCGGCGAGGCGATCAAGACCGACGGCAAGGACCGCAAGGCGCTCGCCGCCGAGACGCATACGCAGGTGCGGGCGTTGCTCGCATCGCATTATGCTTCGCGCGATGTAATTCCCGACAGGCCGAAGGCCTGATCGGGAATCCAGAGCCGCGACACGAATCTCTTGAGTATGTCCTGGATTCCCGATCGCGCTGCGCGCGTCGGGAATGACAGGCGGGAAACTAAGCAGCGCGGCGG
>CAZCJY010000120.1:0-587 GCA_964498975.1 uncultured Methylocystis sp. | reverse complement strand
TGCGCACCGCTGAAAAAGTCGAGATAGCGCGCGTCGATCTGATCGACCGGCATTACAACGAAAACATCCGTCGTGTTGAATTTGCGGTCGACCACGGCGCCGTCGCCAAAACGCGCGCCGAGCCGCAGATACCCTTTGATCAGCGGCGAAAGCGCGTCGCGCGCCTTGCGCGGATCGAGCGCCTCGCGCGCGAGCATCCGCATCGGCACATGCCGCTCCTCGCGCGCCGCGACGCGCCACGCTTCTTCCGCCGGCGCGAAATGCGCGAGATAGCTCAGCGCCTGCGCATGGGCGAGCGGATTGGCGCCGGGGAAGCTCGCGCAGCCGAACATCGCGTCAATGTCATTAGCGCGCACATAGGCGAGCAGCCCCCGCCACAGAAGCTCGATGGTGCGCTTGCTGCGATAGGGCGCGAGCACGCAGGAGCGCCCCAGTTCCAGAACCCGCTTGCCGGCATGGCGCTCGAGCAGCGGCGCAATGTCATATTCATCCGCCGAATAGAAGCCCCCGGCTTTCGCCGCCATGTCGCCCCGCAGCAGCCGATAGGCGCCGACGATGCGCGGCTTTGTCTTGCCGCGGCGGTTCTT
>CAZCJY010000119.1:7013-8345 GCA_964498975.1 uncultured Methylocystis sp. | reverse complement strand
GTGCCGGCGATGTCGAGATGCGCCCAGGGCGTCTTGCCGACGAAGCGCTGCAGGAAATGCGCGGCGGTGATCGAGCCCGCGTGGCGCCCGCCGGTGTTCTTCATGTCGGCGAATTTCGAGTCGATCAGCTTGTCATAGGCGGGCCCCATGGGCATGCGCCACAGTTTCTCGCCGATGTGATTTCCCGACTTGGTCAGGCGATCGGCGAGTTCGTCATTATTGGAGAAAAGCCCGCAATATTCCTGGCCAAGCGCGACGAGAATGGCGCCAGTCAGCGTCGCGAGATCGATGACCGCCGCCGGCTTGTGTTTTTCGATGACATAGGTCAGCGCGTCGGCGAGCACGAGGCGGCCTTCCGCATCGGTGTTGATGATCTCGATCGTCTGGCCGGACATGGATTTCACGATGTCGCCGGGCCGCTGCGCCTTGCCGTCGGGCATGTTTTCGACGAGGCCGAGAACGCCCACCACATTGGCTTTCGCCTTGCGCGCGGCGATGGCGTGCATCGCGCCGGTGACGGCGGCGGCGCCGGCCATGTCGCCCTTCATGTCCTCCATCGAGGCGGCGGGTTTGATCGAAATGCCGCCGGAGTCGAAGACCACGCCCTTGCCCACAAAAGCGATGGGCGCTGCGCCCTCGGCGCCGCCGCTCCAGCGCAGCACCACGAGCCGGCTCTCAGCCTCCGACCCCTGCCCGACGCCAAGCAGCGCGCGCATCCCGAGTTCGGCCATGGCCTTTTCGTCCAGGATTTCGACCTCGACGCCGAGTTTCATCAGTTCCGATGCCCGGCGGGCGAATTCGGCCGGGGTCAGCACATTGGCGGGTTCATTGACGAGCGTGCGCGCCAGCATCACCGCCTCGGCGAGCGAGGCTGTGTCCGCCATGGCGGCCTTCGCGCCTTCCGGGTCAGAGGTCGCGACGACGACTTCGACAGGGCCGTCGCGGTCGGCCTCGTCCTTTTTCTTGGTCTTGTAATGGTCGAATTTATACGCGCGCAGCCAGCCGCCGAGGGCGAATTGCGCGGCTGCGTCAGGGGTCGCCACAACGCCCTCGGGCATGTCAAAGATTGCGACGGCGCGAGCGCCTGCTCCGAGCTTTCCGGCCGCCTGGCCGCCGAGCGCGACGAAATCCTCGAAAGGCTTGGCCGGCTCGCCGCCCTCGCCGTCCGCCTCGTCGCCGCCGGCCGGGCCGACGCCCATGAGAATGAGGCGGCTCGCGGGAACGCCGGGCGCGGCGAGAATTTCGAGCGAAGAGCCTGACTTTCCTTTGAATTTCGCCGCCGCCGCGGCGCGGGAAATATGGCTGGCGGCGTCTTTCAAGATGGCGGCGGCG
>CAZCJY010000119.1:0-7003 GCA_964498975.1 uncultured Methylocystis sp. | reverse complement strand
CCACCAGCGTGCGGGGTTGAGCGGCGTCCTCCGGCTGACGCAACAGCGCCTCGACGTCGTGGAAAGTCTGCAGTTCGAACTTGGCGTTGGCGAGCATTCGGGCCTCTTCAAGCATTTTTCCGCCGAGCGGACGCCGGTCGGCGTGAAAATACGGCGATTCTTCAGATAGCTAGCGCCGGCGGCGCGCGCAGCGCGCGCGATTTGGCGGGGGTTCGCGCGCACTATCTTCCGGGCGGCGGCGGGGGTCAATCGAAGCGTCGTCTATTGGACCCTTTCCGACCCGCCCGCCTCCGCCGTGGAATCGCCGCGATCTATCCCCACAAATCTGGCCGTGGCGCAAAAGCAACGCTTAGAAAATGAATGCGTTGGAGACGGCCGCGACCGCCGCGCGACGCTTGCGCGGCGAGAGGCGAGCGTCTAGCCATCCTTAACTGGGCTTTAATCGACCGCGCCAGGGGCGGCGCGCGCAAAGAGGATGGGGGAGTCGCCGCAGCCATGATCGGGGCCACGATCACGCGCTACTTCGCGCTGCGATTCATGCGCACGATTCTGGCGATCTTTTTCACCATCTTCTGCCTGATGTTCGTCGTCGTCTTCGTCGAGATGCTGCGGCGCGCCAGCGACAATCCACAAGCGGGCGCAGCGACCGTGGCGCTGATGACGGCGATGCGCGTTCCCGCCGCCGCCGAGATGATCCTGCCCTTCGCGGTGCTCTTCGGCTCGATGGCGACCTTCGTCGACCTCACCCGCAAGCTCGAATTGATCGTCGCCCGCGCCGCCGGCATGTCGGTCTGGCAGTTCGTCGCGCCGCCGGTGCTGACCGCGCTGCTTATCGGGATTGTATCGGTCGCAATATACAACCCGTTGTCGGCGTCGATGAAACAGCGCTCCGAGCAGATGGAATGGGATCTTTTCGGCGTGCCCGGCAGTCTGCGCATCGACCATGGCGTCTGGCTGCGCCAGCATGGCGTCGACGGGCTGGCGATCATGCATGCGATGAGCGCGTCCGAAGGCGGCTCCCAACTTTCCGAAGTCAGCGTCAACATTTACGCGCCAAGGGGCGGCTTTCTGGAGCGGGTCGAGGCGCGACGCGCGCGGCTGGAGCCGGGCGTCTGGGTTCTCTCCGACGCGCAGGTGAGCGCGCCGGGCGAACCGGCGCGCAAGGTCGGCTCCTATATGCTGGCCACCGACCTCACGCCCGAGCAGGTCGCGGCCGCCACCACGCCTCCGCAGGGCACCCCCTTCTGGAATCTGCCGGAGATGACGGCCCGCACCGCCGAGGCCGGTCTCGACGCGACGGGTTACAGGTTGCAGTTTCAGACGCTTCTGGCGCGGCCGCTGCTGCTTGTCGCTATGGTTCTCGTAGCCGCTTCCTTTTCATTAAGATTCTTTCGATTTGGCGGCGTGGCGAAAACCCTTTCCGGTGGCGTGGCTGCAGGCTTCGTGCTTTATATCGTTACTAAAGTCCTCTCGGATCTCGGCGGCGCAGGAATGATCAGCCCTGTCGTGGCCGCATGGTCGCCTGCGCTTGTCGGGAGCATGTTGGGCACGCTCACCCTGTTGTATTCGGAGGACGGCTGATGGCTTTCGCCCGCTCCTCCTCGCGTCTCTCGACCCTGCTCCCCGGCGCGCTCACCCTCGCTCTGGCGGCGCTCGCCGCTTTTTCCGCGGCAGCCGCGCCGCGCGGCGGCGGCGACAATGCGCGCATGGTCGTCGAGGCCAAGGAACTGGTCTACGACGAGAAAAAAAACACCGTCACCGCCCGTGGCGATGTGCAAATCTATTACAAGGGCCGCCTGCTGGAGGCCGACCGCGTCACCTATGACCGCAACACCTCGCGCGTTTACGCCGAGGGCAACGCCAAGCTGACCGAAAAGGACGGCACCATCGCGCGTGCCGAACGCTTCGACCTCACCGACGACTTCAAGAACGGCTTCATCGAAAGCCTTCAGGTCGATTCCGCCAACAACACCCATTTCACGTCGCCGCGCGCCGAACGCGCCGGCGACACGACGAGCTTCGAGATGGGCACCTATACGGCCTGCGAGGCTTGTCGCGACGACCCCTCGAAGCCGCGCACCTGGCAGTTGCGCGCCAAGCGGATCATCCACGACAACGTCGAGAAGATGATCTACTACGAGGACGCCTCCTTCGAACTGCTCGGCACGCCCATCGCCTATGTGCCCTTCTGGTCCTCGCCCGATCCGTCGGTGAAGCGCAAGAGCGGGTTTCTGACGCCGACCTTCACCTATCGCTCGCAGCTCGGCGCCGGCTTCGGCGTGCCCTACTTCTGGGCGATCGCGCCGGACTATGACCTCACCATCACGCCGACCTATTTTACGCGGCAAGGCCCCTTCCTGACGGGCGAGTTCCGCCAGCGCTTCGACAACGGCGGCTACACGATCCGCGCCGAAGGCGCCCATGTGCAGGACACGAGCGCCTTCGCGCCCGCGCCGCTGGGCGCAGGCAACAAGCAATGGCGCGGCGCGATCCAATCCTTCGGCGATTTTTGGCTCAACGACCGCTGGCGCGCCGGCTGGGACATCACGGCCCTTTCGGACCGCTACTTCCTGCAAGACTACAAGCAGTACAATTATCTACTGCAGAACTATTTCTTCCGCGAATCGTCGTCGACGATCTATCTGACCGGCCAGGGTCCGCGCAGCTTCTTCGACATGCGCGGCTATTATTTCCAGGTCCTCTCGCCCAATGACGTGCAGGCGCAGCAACCGGTCGTGCATCCGGTGACCGACTATAACCGCGTCTTCGACATCGACCCAGCGAGGACGGCGGGGATCGGCGGCCAAGTCGAACTCGACGCCAATGTGACGAGCACCTCGGCCAATGTCGCCAATTACGAGTCAATCAATCCGCGCAGACTGGACAGCGTCTACGGCCTTTACAACGTCTGCCAGCTCTATGCGCGCGACGTCGTGCCTCAGCGCAGCACCTGTCTTCTCCGGGGCGTGGGCGGCGACTATCAGCACGCGACGATCGGCGGCGCCTGGAAGCGCAAATTCATCGACCCCATTGGGGGCGTGTGGACGCCCTTCGCCTTCGCGCGCTTCGTCGGCAGCTATCTCGATTATGACCGGCAGGGCCTGTTCCCGATCTACAATTCGTTCTGGCAGCCCATCCCCAACGCAGCGCAGGGGCAATTTTTCGACGGCGCCGACAACCGCTTCCGCGGCCTGGCGACTCCCGGCGCCGGCGTCGAATGGCGCTATCCGATCCTGGCGCGCAGCCTAATCGGCGACATCGTTTTCGAGCCGATCGCGCAGATCGTCGCACGGCCAAACCAGACGTCGATCCCTTCGCTCGTCAATATGGACGCGCAGAGCCTCGTCTTCGACGACTCGACTTTGTTCGAATGGAGCAAGTTTTCAGGCTACGACCGCTTCGAGACCGGCACGCGCCTCAATTATGGCGGCCAGGCGACGCTCTCCTTGGCGAATGGCGGCTTCGTCAACGCCATGATCGGACAGTCGCAGCAGCTTGCCGGCGCCAATTCCTATTCGCAGGCGGACGCCGCCAATGTCGGCCTCAATTCCGGTCTCGACACGCGCTCATCGGACATTGTCGGCCGTTTCGCCTTTGCGCCGTCGTCCTTCCTCAGTCTCGTCGCCAAGGGCCGTTTCGACAAAGACAGTCTGCGCGCGCGGCGGCTCGACGTCTTCGCCTCATTGAACCTCGATCCCATCTGGCTCGAGGTGCAATACGCCAACTACGCTTCGCAGCAGGCCATCGGTTTCGATATGCGCCGCCAGGGCATGTCGGCCACGGGCCGATACGACATAACGAAGAATTACTTCCTGTCGGGCTCCGTCACCTTCGACATGAGCCGCTATCTCTATAACTCGCTCACCAACCCCACGACCTTCGCGCTCAACACCACGCTCACCGGCGTCAACCTCGTAGGCACCGCGCCGCTGTTCTCGGTGGCGGCGCTCGGCGCAGGCGTGGGCTATCACGACGAATGCACGACGCTGTCGATCAATTATTCGCAAATCTATCAACCTCAGTCGCTCACCGGCCTGCCCGCGCGCAACCAGACAGTGATGGTGACGCTGCAGCTGCGCACGTTGGGCGAGGCGAAGTTCAATTACGGCGTCGGCTCGGTGCTGGTGAACGACGGCGTGCGGTCGACAACGACCTCCCCCCGCTGGTAATTCGACCAGTTGAGACGCCTCTGCGCGCCGCGCGCCCAATAGCCTGATCACGCAACAGCGCGCTTCGGCGCGACAAGGAGAAAAGAATGCGCTTTTCCGTCCACAGTCCCCCTTCCCGCATCGCGACGCCGACTCGCGCGACTTTGTTGGCCGCCGCCTGTGCGTGCTTCCTGTCTTTCCTGAGCGCGCCGCCCGCGCGCGCCGCAACCGAATTCTCAGCCCTGCAGAAGACCGACATCGAGAAGATCGTCCACGACTATCTCATCTCCAATCCGGAAGTGATCAAGGAAGCGATCGACGAACTGGAGAAGCGCCAGAAGGTCGTGGAGGCCGCCTCGCGCGAGAAGGTCGTCAACGAGCAGGGCGACAAAATTCTCCACTCGCCGAATCAGGCGGTCGTCGGCAATCCCAATGGCGACGTCACGCTCGTCGAGTTTTTTGACTACAATTGCGGCTACTGCAAACAGTCGCTCGCCGCCATCGCCAAGCTGATCGAGGGCGATCCGAAGCTGCGCGTCGCGCTGAAGGACCTTCCTATCCTCGGCCCGGACTCGGTTGAAGCGGCGCAGATCGCCACCGCCGCCCGCATGCAGCTCGACAGCCAGAAATTCTGGGACTTCCATCGCAAGCTTCTGTCGACGCGCGGCCATATCGGCAAGCAGCAAGCCTTGGCCGCGGCGAAAGAGGTCGGCGCCGACATGACGCGTCTCGAGAAGGACGTCGCCAAGCCCGAAGTGCAGGCGGCGCTGAAGGAAGTCGCGACGCTCGCCGATCAGTTGCGGTTCGACGGCACGCCCTCCTGGGTCATCGGCAAAGAGGCCATCGTCGGCAGTCTGCCCTTCGCCCAGCTCAAAGCCAAGGTCGACAACATGCGCAAATGCGGCAAGTCCGTGTGTTAGCGCCGCGCCGGCGCCTGGCCGCCGGGCTTTCTTTGCGGCCATAATGAGGCTAAGACAGGCAACCAGCCGCGCCTTTGAGATTTTCGGGATCGTTTCGGAAAAGCTATGTCAGCCGTCCACGTGCTCAACGGGCCCAATCTCAATCTGTTAGGCGCGCGCGAGCCGGCGATCTACGGAACCGCCACGCTCGACGACATTCGCGCCGCGCTTGAAAAGCGCTGCGCCCTGCGCGGAATTTCGCTTGTCTTTCGCCAGTCCAACAATGAAGGCGATCTTGTCGGCTGGATTCAGGAGGCTGGCAAAGCCGGCGCGCCCGTCATCTTGAACGCCGGCGCGCTGACGCACACTTCCATCGCGCTCTATGACGCGATAAAGGGCGCGCAAGCGTCGGTGATCGAGGTGCATCTCTCCAACGTGCATGCGCGCGAGAGCTTCCGTCAGCATTCCTACATCTCGCCGGCGGCGCGAGGCGTGATCGCGGGCTTCGGCCCCCTGTCCTACCTGCTGGCGCTCGAAGCCGTTTTCGAAAACGAACTGAGAAAGAGCTGAAAGACCCATGGCGCGCAAAGCTCAACCGCCTCGCACCGCACCTCCGCGCAAGCCGACGCCGACTGGCGCGTCCAACGTCATCGACGCGGAACTGCTGCGCACGATCGCCGATATCGTCGCTGGCGGCGATCTGACCGAATTCGAGGTGGAGAAAGGCGACCTGCGCATCCGCGCCGCGCGCACGCCGGCCGCTCCGCATCCCGTCAACGCGACTATCTCGTTACCCGCCGCTCCGTCATTTCAGCCGCCCGCGCCCGCAAGGTCCGCCGCGCCGGCGGCGCCCGAAGCCGAACCCCCGGCCGACTATTTGGACGCGGTGAAATCGCCGATGGTCGGCACCGCCTATCTGCGGCCGAACCCCGAAGCCAAGCCCTTCATCGAGGTCGGTTCGCGCGTCACTGTGGGCGACAAATTGCTGCTCATCGAAGCGATGAAAACCTTCAACGACATCGTCGCGCCGAAGTCGGGCGTGGTGACGGCCATTCTGGTCGATGACGGCCAGCCGGTAGAATATGGCGAACCTCTCCTCGTGATCGAATAGGCGGCGGCGAGGCATGTTCGACAAGATCCTCATCGCCAATCGCGGCGAAATCGCGCTACGCATCCTGCGCGCCGCCAAGGAACTGGGCGTCGCGACGGTCGCGGTGCATTCGACCGCGGATTCCGACGCCATGCATGTCAAGCTCGCCGACGAATCGGTGTGCATCGGGCCGGCGGCGGCGCGCGATTCCTACCTCAATATTCCGGCGCTGCTGTCGGCCTGCGAGATCACCGGCGCCGACGCGGTGCATCCGGGCTACGGCTTCCTCTCCGAAAACGCCCGCTTCGCCGAAATTCTCGAAGAGCACAACATCACCTATATCGGACCGAAGTCCGAGCATATCCGCCTGATGGGCGACAAGATCGAAGCGAAGGCGACAGCCAGAAAGCTCGGCATTCCCTGCGTGCCCGGCTCCGACGGGCCGATCCGCAGCGAGAAGGAAGCCTTGAAAGTCGCCGAGAAAATCGGTTTTCCGGTGCTCGTAAAGGCGGCGGCGGGCGGCGGCGGGCGCGGCATGAAGGTGGCGCGCGACTCGCATGATCTCGCGATCGCCATCGCCACCGCGCGCACCGAAGCGAAGGCCGCGTTCGGCGACGACACCGTCTATATCGAGAAATATCTCGAAAAGCCGCGCCATATCGAAATCCAGGTGTTTGGCGACGGCAAGGGCCAGGCGATACATCTTGGCGAACGCGATTGCTCGCTTCAGCGCCGTCATCAGAAGGTGTGGGAGGAGAGTCCGTCGCCCGCGCTTAACGACGCGCAGCGCATGGAGATCGGCGAGGTCTGCTCGCGGGCGACGGACTCTCCTCCCACACCTTCTGATGACGGCGCTGAAGCGAGCA
>CAZCJY010000118.1:0-8475 GCA_964498975.1 uncultured Methylocystis sp. | reverse complement strand
CCCGCGCCGATGCCTTGAATCTTATTTGGTCCCGGCGGGCGGCCCGAGAGCACGGCGGAATCCTCCGGCTCCACTGCGACGACGCGTAAGCTGGGCCGGCGCGGCTTCAGCGCCTGGCCGACGCCGGTAATGGTGCCGCCGGTGCCCACGCCCGAGATGAAATAGTCGATTTCGCCATTGGTGTCGTTCCAGATTTCCTCTGCCGTCGTGACGCGATGAATCTCGGGATTGGCCGGGTTCTCGAACTGCTGCGGAATGATCGCGCCGGGGTTTTCCGCCGCGAGCTCATTCGCCTTGGCGAGCGCGCCCTTCATGCCCTGGGAAGCAGGCGTCAGCACAAGCTCGGCGCCGAGCAGCGCCAGCATCTTGCGCCGCTCGATCGACATTGACTCCGGCATGACTAGGATCAGGCGATAGCCGCGCGCGGCGGCGACGAAGGCCAGAGCGATGCCGGTGTTGCCGGACGTCGGCTCGATCAGCACGTTTTTGCCGGGCGCGATCTTGCCGCTCTTTTCGAGCGACTCGATCATGCTGACGCCAATGCGGTCCTTGACGCTTGCGATGGGGTTGAAGAATTCGAGCTTGGCGAGAAGATTGGCCTTCACGCCTTTCTCATGCGCCAGCCGGTCGAGCCGCACGAGCGGCGTATCGCCAATCGTCTGCGTGATGGAATCATAAATGCGCCCGCGTCCCGGTTTGGCGGGAGGCGTGAAACTGGGTGCTTGCGACATGTGTCGATCCTTTGAGGGAAATCTCTGTCGTCTATATCGAGAGCTTAAGCCCGACCAGCGCCATCATGCTCGCGAGAGCCGGGCGCAAATAATGGTCGGGAACTCTCGCGGCGAGATGGCTGCCGATGGCGATGCCGGGGAGGGAGCCGATGAGCAATGAGATAAGAAGCGCCCAATCCACCCCGCCCATCAGCCAGTGCCCAAAGCCCGCGATGAGCGTGAGCGGGACGGCGTGCGCAATGTCGGAGCCGACGAGCCGCGCCGTGGGCGTATGCGAGTAAAGCGCCAGCAGAACCGTCATGCCGATCGCGCCGGCGCCGACGGAGGAGATCGACACCAGCACGCCGAGAAAGCCGCCCAGCGTAATCGTCAGCCAGCGCAGGCGTGCGTCGCTCATCTGATCCGTATGTCTGGCGATGTGATCGAGAATCCATCGACGGAACAGAATGGCGATCGCGGTGAGTATGAGCGCGAAGCCCAGAGCCGACGTTATGAGTCCATTGGCCGCGTGGCTCCCGAATTTTCCGAGCCACGACAGGAAGAGCAGGGTGACGACCGCCGCGGGAACGCTGCCATAGGCGAGGCGGCGCGTAATGCGCCAATCGACAGTGCGGTTCATCGCGTGAACCAGCGTGCCGTTGCTTTTGGTGATCGCGGCATAGAGCAGGTCGGTGCCGACGGCGGTCGACGGCGCGATGCCGAACATGAGAACCAGAATGGGCGTCATCAGCGAGCCACCGCCCACGCCCGTGAAACCCACCAGCGTTCCGACGAAAAATCCGGAAAGCGAATAGAGCGGGTTGATCGTGCTCAGCGCGTCGATAAATGCGGCCATTTCATTGTTCCGTCGGCGGTGCTACACTTTACTCTATAAATCTTGTAAACTTTGTCAATCTGACCCTTTGGCGGTTCATCACATTTTCGGAAAAATGGAACGAAGCGGCCGAGTCGCATTAGGTTGTCGGCGCGAAGGACGAGATCCGCGCTTTATCGAGGCCGCGAATCTCCATAAGGTCTCAGGAGATGTTGACGAAGAAAGCGAAATACGGGCTCAAGGCGATGGTCCATCTCGCCGGCGTGCGGCCCGGCGAAACGGCGCTCGTCGCCGACATCGCCACCGCAAACCAGATCCCGAAGAAGTTTCTCGACGCCATTCTCGGCGAACTGCGCAACGCCGGCTTTGTTCACTCCAAGAAGGGCAAGGGCGGCGGCTATATGCTGGCGCGCGCGGCGGCCGACATCGGCGTCGGCAATGTGGTTCGCGCGCTCGACGGCCCGCTCGCGCCCATTCAATGCGCAAGCAAAACCGTCTATCGCCGCTGCGACGATTGCGTGGACGAAACTCACTGCTCGGTTCGACTGGTAATGCTCCAGGCGCGCGAAGCGATCGCCCAAGTGCTGGATAAGACGTCTCTTGCGCAGATGCGCGCGCTCGGCGACGCGGGCGAGCCGAGGCTGCTCACGGAAACGAAAGCCGCCAGTCAAGCCATGGACATGGCGTAAGCCGGCGCCTATAAGGCGCGGTCGGCGGCTTCCTGCGCCGCAGCATTTCTTAAAGAGGCCGGCGCAACGCCGGAAAGCGAATGTCCCAGGCAGCGGCGTCGGTCCAAGACAAGGCGAAGCAGGGCGACGCGACTGCGTCTCTGCGCCGCACGATGGTCGAGCGCCAACTTCAGACCTTCGATGTGACGGACGTGCCGCTGCTCGAGCGCTTCCTCGACGTCCCGCGCGAGCTTTTCCTTCCAGCGATGCAGGCGACACTCGCCTATTCCGATCTCGCGGTCGCCGTGAAAGGCGTTGCCGGCTGTAAACGGAGCCTGCTGCCGCCGCTCGTGCTGGCGCGAATGCTCCAGGGCGCGGACGTCCGCCCGGGGGAAAAGATTCTCGACATCGGCGGCGCGGGCTATTCGGCGGCGCTGCTGTCGGGCCTTGCCGGCGAGGTCGTAGCGTTGGAATGCGATCCAGATCTCGCCGCCCGCGCGAAAGCAGGGCTTGCGGCGCTGGTATGCGGAAATGTCCGGGTCGAAGTAGGGCCGCTGGAAAAGGGCTTCGCCGCAAATGCGCCCTATGATCTGATCGTCGTTCACGGCCGGGCCGAGGCCGGTCTTGAAGGGCTATTCGAACAGCTGACGCCGGATGGCCGCCTGCTCGCCATCGTCACGCCAGAGCAGGGCGCCGGCCTGCAGGTCGTGCGCTTCGAGCGTCAGGAGGGCCGCGCCGCCGGCGAGCGGCCGCTCTTTTCCGCAAGCGCGCCCGTGCTGGAGGGATTTGCGCAAGCGTTGGAGTTCTCCCTCTAGCGCCGCCAATTCGCCCCAATCACGTCACTAGCGTTGCGTTCGGCGTGTCATCACCGAGATTCATCGCAGCCGGAGAATGGCGCGCGGAAACTCGCCGGGCGGGGATAGGTTGAGCGAAATGGAAACGGACAGGTCAAGCCTTGGGCGACGGCGGTCGGCCGGTTTCCTGTCACATGCGTCCGCCGCGACTGTGTTATTGAGCGCCTCGCTCTCCTGCGCGCCGGCGTCCGCCGAGAGCCTGCTGTCTGCTTTGGCGCGCGCCTATTACGGTAATCCGGACTTGAACCAGAGCCGCGCCAATGTCCGCGTGCGCGACGAGGAGGCGCCCAAGGCGATCTCCGGCATGCGGCCGAAGGCGAGCATCACCGCCTCGGCCGGACCGCAACACGCCCGAATCAAGATACCTTTCGGCGGCAACAGCCAGCAGGCGAGCGCGCCGGCGACGTCGAGCGGGGATTTTGAAGACACCTATACCGGCTATCCGCGCGGCGCGACGCTGAACATGTCGCAGACGATCTTTGACGGCGGACGCACCGAGAATTCCGTGCGTCAGGCGGAGTCGGGCGTTTTCGCCGCGCGGGCGACGATGCGTCTCACGGAACAGGCGATCCTACAGAACGGCGCGACCGCCTATATGAACGTGCTGCGCGACACGGCGGTGCTGGGACTGCGTAAGAACAACATCTCCGTGCTTGAGGAGCAGCTCAAGCAGACGCGCGACCGCTTCCAGGTTGGCGAGGTGACGCGAACCGACGTGGCGCAGGCCGAAGCCTCGGTCGCGCTGTCGCGTTCGGAGTTCTACGCGGCGCAAGCGCAACTCAAGAATAGCATGGCGAATTATCGCCAGATCATCGGCGACGAGCCGAAGCATCTCGAACCGGGCCGCACTTTGGAGCCGCTGCTGCCGAAGTCGCTCAACGAGGCGATCGCCGTCGCGCTCGTCGAACATCCGGGCGTAACGGCGGCGCTGCATCAGGTCGATGTGGCGGAGCTCGCCGTAAAGGTCGCCGAGAGCGCGCTGTCGCCGACCTTGTCGGTCAATGCGCAAGTGGCGAAGCAATATGATTCCTTTCTCGGCCTTCCGGGTTCGCGGCAGTTCACCGCCTCCGCCATCGGGCAGCTGAACGTGCCGCTCTATCAGGGCGGGGCGGAATACGCCTCGATCCGTCAGGCGAAGGAGCAGCTCGGTCAGGCGCGGCTCAACGCCGATCTGCAGCGCGACAGCGTGCGCGCGAGCGTCGTGTCGAGCTATGGGCTGTTGGACACGGCGAAGGCGTCGATCATCTCGGGTCAAGCGGCGGTAAAGGCGGCGGAGACGGCGCTCGCCGGCGTGCGCGAGGAGGCGAAGGTCGGCCAGCGCACGACCTTGGACGTGCTGAACGCGCAGCAGGCGCTTCTCAATGCGCGCGTCAATCTGGTGACGTCGCAGCGCGACCGCGTCGTGGCGTCCTACGCCGCCTTGGGTTCGATCGGCCGTCTTTCGGCGCGCGAACTCGATCTTGCCGTGGCGCTCTACGATCCCGGCGTCCATTTCGACCAAGTCAAGACGCAGTGGTTCGGAACGGAAACGCCGGATGGCCGGTGAGTATTGCGCAATCGCGGGTGACATCTCGGCGCGAAAAGTGTGGAATTCAGTTTGGCCGAGTTGATTCGCGTCTGCGGCGCGGTCACAGATGCAGCCAATCCATTGTGCGCGGCGAAGCGCCTCGCCAACCGGCAAGAAGCCTCCATGATTGCATCAAACGCACCCGCACCGTCTCCGTCGCTCCAGGACGAGGCGCGCGCAAACGAGCCGTCTATGGAGGAGATTCTGGCGTCGATCCGCCGCATCATCGCCGATGACGACAGCCTGCCGGGCGTGCGCCGCGAGGAACGTCGCCGACCGCGAGAGGAAGCGGAGGCGCTTACGTCGGCGTTCAGCGCCTACCCGGCGCCGGCGCTTGAGCGACTCGAAGATGAGCCTCAGTCGCCTCCCGTCGTCGAGGCGCGCGACGCGACGCCGCCAATGGCGGATATTCGGCATTTGCGCATCGCCAGCCGCGAACCGGAGCCGGAAGTCGAATCTTATGCGCCCGTCGAAGAGGACGAAGAGCCGTCAATTGAGACGGTTCTCGAGCCAGAGTCTTACCTGGATGAGTCCGACGAGAGCTTTAGCGTCGCCGAGATTGCGGCCGCACCCGGCGGGCCGTTGATGTCCGCTGACGCCGCCGCGTCCATCGCCTCGCAGTTTCAGACGCTCGCCGCGAGCATGGTGATCAATGACAGCGGCCTTCTGCACAAATACGCCCGGGAGATGCTGCGGCCGATGCTCAAGCAATGGCTCGACGACAATCTGCCGGTAATCGTCGAACGGCTTGTGCGCGCCGAGATTGAGCGGGTCGCCCGCGGCGGCCGCCGGTAACCCACGCGACACGCAAAAGCGCGCACAGGCTTAACGACGCTTAAACATAATCGGCGCTATCGTCGCGATCATGCACCGTCTTCGCGTTCTCGTCCGTTCGCTCGCCCTGCCGCTCGCCCTTTACAGCGTGGCGGGGGCCGCGGCCGCTTATTTCATCTGGCACGGGGTCAATGGCCAGCGCGGCCTCAAGGCCGGCGAAGAATTTGAGCACAAGCTCGCCGAACTGCGCCTGGAGCGCGATCTCTTGAAGCTGCAGCAGCTGCATTGGGAAAGCCGCATTGCGCTGATCAAGGGAGAGAAGGTCGACGCCGACATTCTCGATGAGGAGACGCGCAAGCGGCTCGGCCGCGTGCAAAAGAACGACGTGGTGATCCTGCTCTCCCCCGCGCCGGCGCCCTGAGCCTATTTCCGAACGAAGCGCGCTTTCAGGCTTGGCGATCCGTCGCAGGCTGCGAGCCCGCGCGCGATCAAATCCTCCAGATGCGCGAAGACCGTCATCGCGGCGGCGCCATGAAGCCGGCGGTCGACGCCTTCGTAGATGCGCGCCACGATCTCGGCGATCGTTGCGTCGCCGGCTTCCAGCCGCTGCAGGATGGCGGACTCGCGCGCCCGGCGGTGATGGATCAGCGCGCGCAGATAGCGCTGCGGATCGCGCACCGGATCTCCATGGCCGGGCCAGTAGATGCGGTCGTCGCGCGCGCGCAGCCGCTCGATCGAGGCCATATAGTCGCGCATCGACCCGTCGGGCGGCGCGATGACCGTCGTCGCCCAGCCCATCACATGATCGCCTGTGAAAAGCGCCTTTTCCTCCGCCAGCGCGAAACAGAGATGGTTTGCGGTATGGCCGGGAGTCTCGAGCGCCTCCAACGTCGCCGCGCCGAGATCGAGCCTGTCGCCCTCGCGCAGGACGATATCGGGCGCGTAGCTGGCGTCATGCGCGGCGTCGAGGCCGGGGCCTGCCACGCTCGGTTCGGCCGGCGCGGCGTAAGGCGCGCAGCCGGCGATGACCGCGCCCGTCGCCTCCTTCAGCGCGCGCGCCGCCGGCGAATGGTCGCGGTGGGTATGGGTGACGAGCACATAGCGCAGCCTTTCGCCGCGTATGCTTTCCAGCAAAGCGTTGATATGGCGCGGATCGGCGGGGCCGGGATCGACGATCGCGACCTCGCTCGCGCCGACGATATAGCTGCAGGTGCCGGTGAAGGTGAACGGGCCGGGATTGGGCGCGAAGGCTCGGCGCGTGAGCGGCGAGACGCGCGAGGGCGCGCTATCGGAGACAGTGGAAGGGATGATGACGCCTCTGGCTACGGACCAACTTGGCCGCAACGCAGCATAAAGCGTCTTACGCATCCTAAAAAGGGCGACGCGGCGACGGAATCCCCCGCAGCCGCGCCGCGCCGATCACATCGGGAAAATCGCGTTCTGACGCTGCAATTGCGACTGGAGCACGTAACCCACTTGACCGTTGTAGTTCACGGCGCACCAGCTCGTCTCACCCCAGCCATAGACGCAAGCGCCCTGATTGACCGTGGTGTTCTCCGGAATTTTGGCGAGGACGCGATATTTGGGGCCCGGACCTTTGTACAGATTCACGTCGGTGTTGGTCTGTACCGTCGCGACGACCACATTATTGCCCCGCGTCCCCAGAGCGCCGGCCGCTACGAAGCCTTTGACATTGCCCGCTTGAACCCGGCACCAGTCGCGCTTCCAGCCGCCGCCGCAGTCTAGAACCTGGACGTCCGTGCCCGCGGGAAGCGAAGCGATCACCGGCCATTTCGGGCTCGGTCCGGAACGAACATTCGCCGGGCTCGTGATGGGATCGGCAAAAGCGGAAGCGCTGAACAGAACGGCGGCCGCCGTGGCAAAGGCAAATATTCCTTTCAACATGATCTCCTCCCAGTTGAATTCGGGCCCTTTCTCGCAAGGTCCCGACGTCGAGGACTAACGGCTGTCAAGCGAAACAGTTCCGCTTACGACCCCTAAACCCCAAACCGTTACTGATATTCCCATGCATTGGTTTAGGAAAGCCAAAGGCGGAGCGGCCTGCAATCAATCGGATCATCAGCATCGGCGCCGCGCCGAGCGGCCGGATCGACCCAAACAAGGCCGCGCCCCAAACCACGCACGCGGCAAAAAAAAAGCGGCTTCGCCTCGACCGGGCGCAGCCGCCAAGTTTTCACGCCGCGAACGCTCGGCACGCACGCGCCGGACGCAGGCTGTATCGCCGTGCGTAGCGTCCGGAGCGATAGGTTCGCTCAGTCGAATACGGCGCCGAGCGCAACGCCCAGCAGGCCGACGACGACCGCCGCCGGCAGAATGGCGTAGCCGCCGAGCAGCAGCGCGCCGATCGTGCCGCCGATGGCCGCGGCGATGACGCCGCCGGCGATCTTGCCGTTGTTGCTCTCAGCCTTTTCCGTCACCGAATCGCCGGCGTTCTCCATGGCCTGTTTCGACATGACACTCTCCCGCGAGACATTGATCGATCGCCGCATCACAGTGTCAGTAGCAAAGTCGTGTGAGAGCCTGATGAGCGTTTCTTGAACGCTCTGTCACGCCGGCGCCACCGAAGCTTCACGGATGCGCGGCATCGTTTCGGCTTGCGCCGCCTCGCGGCGCGGACAGTCGCGGCGTTATGGTTTTGGGATCATAAGGATGCTGGTGGAGCTGGGGGGATTCGAACCCCCGACCTCTGCAGTGCGATTGCAGCGCTCTCCCATCTGAGCTACAGCCCCGCTCCGGCGCGTGGGGTACACGTGGGGCGTTTTCCTGTCAATCGCATTTGACCTTTTGTAGGAAGTTGGGCAGCAACGCGGTTGTCCTCCCAATTTTTTGAAGCATAATGAGTGCGTTACGGCATCGAGGAAACGCTGCAAAATTATTGCTGCATCAAAGGAGGAGAAGCCAGTAACGGGCGACGCGGCGCGCCGGGTCAGCGTTGGCTGACGCGGGGGCGGGACCGCCGAACAATCGCGGAAATCGCGGTGTTGACCGAGGATTACTTACAAAACGCCGTATTGGATAAAGCATCGCTTAGACCACTGAGCGCTAG
>CAZCJY010000117.1:2221-8491 GCA_964498975.1 uncultured Methylocystis sp. | reverse complement strand
AGCCGGCCGCTGGCGCGCGCCATTTGCGCAAGCCGGTCGCGGACGATGGAGCTCGGTGGGGAACCAACATGCGCGTTTTATTGATCGAAGATGATAGCGCAACGGCTCAGAGCATCGAGCTCATGCTCAAATCCGAGAATTTCAACGTCTATACGACGGATCTCGGCGAGGAAGGCATCGATCTCGGCAAGCTTTATGACTACGACATTATCCTGCTCGATCTCAATCTGCCGGACATGTCGGGCTATGAGGTGCTGCGCACGCTGCGCGTCGCCAAGGTCAAGACGCCGATCCTGATTCTCTCCGGCCTCGCCGGCATCGAGGATAAGGTGAAGGGCCTGGGCTTTGGCGCCGACGACTATCTGACGAAGCCCTTCCACAAGGACGAGCTCGTCGCCCGCATCCACGCCATCGTGCGCCGCTCCAAGGGCCACGCGCAATCCGTCATCACCACCGGCGACCTCGTCGTCAATCTCGACCAGAAGACGGTCGAGGTCGGCGGCGCCCGCGTGCATCTGACCGGCAAGGAATATCAGATGCTCGAACTCCTCTCGCTGCGCAAGGGCACGACGCTCACCAAGGAGATGTTCCTCAACCATCTCTATGGCGGCATGGACGAGCCGGAGCTCAAGATCATCGACGTTTTCATTTGCAAATTGCGCAAGAAGCTCGCCAACGCCAGCGAAGGCCGCAACTATATCGAAACCGTCTGGGGCCGCGGCTATGTGCTGCGCGAACCCAACGAAGCCGACGAGCGCATCACGGCGTAACGCCCCGCCGCCTTCTTCGGCCAACAGAAAACGCCCTGCCGATTCCGGCAGGGCGTTTCTATTTAAGCTGTCTGACGATGCGCGCGCCCTGCCCTAGGCCAATCGCAATTGCTCCGGCGCGCGCCGATGCGTGCGCCAGATTCCATCGGGCGAGTCCTGCGCGAACAGAGCGCCGGCTTCGCCCACGCTCTCGGCGGCGCCAAGCAGCAGATAGCCGCCGTCGTTGAGCGCGGCGTCGAGACGCGAAAGAACGTCCTGTTTCGCCGCGGGCTCGAAATACATCAGCGCGTTGCGGCAGAGGATCACGTCGAACTTGCCGAGCCCGCCAAAATTATCAAGCAGGTTGAAATCGCGGAAGACAATGGGCGCGCGTAGATGTTCGTTTATCCGCCAGCTCTCGTCCTCATGATGGAAATAGCGGAGCAACTGGCTGGTCGAGAGTCCGCGCTGGACCTCGAACTGGCTGTATCTTCCCTCGCGCGCCGTCTCGATCGCCGTCGCCGAGAGGTCTGTCGCGAGAATCTCGATCGTCCAGCCGCGCAGCGCGCGCGCTTCCTGATCCAGCGTCATCGCCAGCGAATAGGCTTCCTGGCCGGTCGAGCAGGCAGCGCACCAGAAACGCAGACGGCGCGAGAGGGCGTTGGCGGCCATCAGCTCAGGCAGGATGCGCTCGCGCAGCGCCTCGAAAGGCGTGCGATCGCGGAAGAACAGCGTATCATTGGCGGTCATGGCGTCTATCGCCTCTCTCATCAGCGCGAAATTGTCGCGACGCTCCATCGCTTCCGCGAGGTCTTTCAAATCCTTCAGTCCGTGCGCGCGCATCACCGGGGCGAGACGGCGTTCCGCGAGATATTCTTTGTCGGCGCCCAGCGCGATGCCGGTAAGGGCCGACAACCGCCGCCGAAAACGCGCGAAGCCGAGGCTCATGCGCGCGCCCTCCGTCTTACTGGATGGCAGGACGCTCCAACGAACCCGCGACCTCGTCGCAACGCAATATGACGACCGACACATGCACGAACGCCTTTTCCAAGCGTCTACGCCTGCTGCGAGGGCGCGCGACGCAACGCTTACACCAGACCGATTTCCTCGAATTTCGAGCGCACGATATTCTGGTCGAAGGGTTTCATGATGTATTCGTCGGCGCCGGCGTGCATCGCCCGCGCGATATGGCCGACTTCATTCTCCGTCGTGCAGAAGACGACCTTCGGGGCCGCGCCGCCCGGCATCTTGCGCAAGGCGGAGAGGAATTCGAAACCGTCCATCTCCGGCATGTTCCAATCGAGGAGAATGGCGTCCGGCATCTCCTTTTGGCATTCGGCGAGCGCGGTCTTTCCGTCGCCGGCCTCCGTCGTGCGAAAATGCAATCCTTCAAAAATCCTGCGCGCGACCTTGCGGATGACCGCCGAGTCGTCGACAACGAGAACCTGTTTCATGCGCTTGCTCCTTTACTCGAACGGGTTTGGCGGAGAGAGAATCGGCGACGCATGGCCGGGCGTCGCGACGGCGCCCGCGCGCATAAGGCCCATGAGCCTTTCGCTCGCGTGGACGAAACGCCCGACGCGCGGCAAGCTCAAGAAGCCGCCGCCCTTGATTGTATGGATATGCCTGAAAATTCTGGCGCTCAGCGCCGGATCGGCCTGCTCCTTCTCGAAACGCGGCGATTCCGACGACGCGGCGCCGACATGCGCTGTCGCTTCAAGAAGAGATTCATCGAGCAACTCGTCCATGTCGGCGCCGCGCGCCGCTAACGCGGCGAAACGAGTCGATCATGAGCGATCTTGGTTAAGATAAATGAAATCCCCCCGGGCCGATTTTTATCTGTCGCGCCCGGGCCTTAGCTGGAAAGACGCCTCAGGCGACGGCGCTCTCTGCGGAAGCGTCCGGGTCGTCCGCCGCGGCGGCTTCGGTCGGAGTCGCTTCGATCGTCACCATCTCGGGTTCGCTGGAGACCGTCACCTGCAGGCCGCAAGCCTTGGCGACAAGGCCGGCGTAATAGGCCTGGATCGCGCGCGCGTCGATCGCGCCTTCGTCCGATTCGCCTTCGAGGAGATTCGGAACATTCGCCGCGATGCGGGCGTTGACGCCCTTCGCCTCGATCTTGAACGCGACCCGCTCTTCATCGCCCGTTGAGCTCACCGAAATGACGCCGCCGCGCGGAATCGCCGCGTCGGCGAGAAGGCAGAGATTAAGCAGCAGCTTGACCTTGTTCTTCGACATCAACACGCGCGGCACGCTCCAGACGAGCTGCGTGCGCTCGTCGGCGAGAAGCTGGCGGGTCACGAGCTCGGCGTCGCCCGTGTCGATCGACGCGCCCTTGGAGCCGGCGGCGCCGAAGGCGAGGCGGCAGAATTGCAGACGCGAGGAAGCCTCATTGGCGCTGGATTTGATCAGCGCCAGCGCATGGCCGCGCATCTCGGCGTCCTTTTCCTCCTCCAACACCTCCAGACCGTTGACGATGGCGCCGACGGGCGAGATCACGTCATGGCAGACGCGCGAGGACAGAAGGGCCGCGAGATCGAGAGGTTCGAGCGAGAATCGGGTCATGGTGCCATCCGGATAGCGCGGCGAAGGCGCGAATGTTGCGGAAGCTTTGTTCCAGTCTTCCTATACTGCGCGCAGGCGGGCTGACGCGGCGTGCGAATCACTGCAATCAGGCTACAGGAAAATTAACGGTCGCCGCACGGATTGCAAATTACGCGCCCGTTAGTCGTAAACAAATTCTGAAAGGCCGCCGCCGATGACGCCCAATCAAGCCAGCGAGCCGCTCGGCGCGGACGCCGAAGCGGACGCCCTTGCCCAATGTTTCGCGAGGCTTGTGATCGCGGCGGGCGCGCTGGCGATGGAGACGCTGGCGCGACCCGAAATCGAATCGCGCCTTAAGCGCGACACGTCGCCGGTGACCGAAGCCGACGAACGGGTCGAGGATTTTCTGTTGCGCAAACTCGACGACGCCCTCCCCGGCGTTCCGCGCATCGCCGAGGAAAGCGCCGCGCGCGGCGATACGATTCATCACGGCGACGCCTTTCTCTTGATCGACCCGATCGACGGCACGCGCGAGTTTCTCGCACGCAGCCCGGATTTCACCATTAATCTCGCGCTCGCCGAGAAAGGCGCGCCGCGCGTCGGCGCGGTCTACGCCCCGGCGCAGGGGCGCGTCTGGTTCGCCGGCGCGCGCGGCTTCGAGGCGCCGGCGACGCCCGGCGGCGCGCTGCCGGCGGCGCAAGAATGGCGGCCCCTGCACGCGCGCAAGCGTCCCGCCGACGGCATGGTCGCCCTCGTCTCCAAATCGCATCTTGATCCCGAGACGAAGGCCTTTCTCGCGCGCGAGCGCATCACGCGCAGTTCGCCGCTCGGCTCGTCGCTGAAATTCTGTTTGCTGGCGCGCGGCGAGGCGGACGTCTATCCGCGTTTCGGCCCCACCATGGAGTGGGACACGGCGGCGGGCGACGCCGTGCTGCGCGCTTCCGGCGGCGCGACGCTCGATCCGGGCGGCGCGCGGCTGCTCTACGGCAAGGCGGCGCAAGGATACAGGAACGGACCCTTCATCGCCTGGGCGGACGCCGCGGCGATTCCGTCTCCCGCAACGCTTCCTTAACCACGCTGCGCGACTCTATGCGGCGCAACGCTTCGCGTCCTTTTTGCGACGCATCGGCGCCGCGCGTCGGCCATCCTTAACGCCGACGCATGGACGCCGTTAACAACGTTCGCGCCTGTGGAGTTCCGCGATCATGAGCAAATCGAAATTCAACGCCGGCTCGCGCCGCGACCTGTTGCGCCTCGCCGGCGCTTCCGTCTGCGCCTTCGCGGCGCCCGTTTCCCTGGCGCGCGCCAATCCGCGGCCGGAGAGCTATTCCAGCGGCGAAATCGTCGAAAACGGCCATCGTTTCTTCGGCTCGATTTCTCGCGGCCTCGCGGACGGCGTCGAACGCGCCTCGCGCCAGTGGGGCCGGCCCAATGCTTATATTCTCGGACAGGAGGGAAGCGGCGCCTTCATCGGCGGCCTGCGCTATGGCGAGGGCACGATGTATACGCGCAACGCCGGCCAGCAGCGCGTCTATTGGCAGGGACCGTCGATCGGCTTCGACGCCGGCGCCGATGGCGACCGGACCATGATGCTCGTCTATAATCTTCCTTCGGTCGACGCCATCTATCGCCGCTTCGCCGGCGCCAATGGCTCGGCCTATCTCGTCGGCGGCTTCGGCTTCACCGCGCTCAACAATGAGGAAGTCGTGGTCATGCCGGTGCGCTCCGGCCTTGGCGCGCGGCTCGGCCTCAACCTCGGCTATCTGAAATTCACGCCGCAATCGACCTGGAATCCATTTTAGGGGGCGTGCGGTCCCCTATGCTTGCATAGCCCTGACCGGCCGCGATGGCGCCCTTCTGTCGAACTGCGCCCCTAATATGGTAATGATGTCCTGCCATGAACACGCAAGACATTATCGCCAGGCTACGCGAGAATGAAGCCGCGTTGCGCGCCCGGGGCGTCGCGCACGCCGCATTATTCGTCTCGCGGGCGCGCGGCGACAATCGGCCGGACAGCGACATCGACATCATGATCGAGATCGCGCCGGACGCTTCTGTCGGCGTGTACGAATATGTCGCGATCACGCAATTTCTCGCCGACCTCTTTGAAAACCGAGTCGACGTCGCTAACCGCAGCAAGTTGAAAACGCTCGTTCGTCCGTCCGCCGAGCGAGAGGCGGTTCATGCTTTCTAACAAGGCGCGGCTGGCGTTGTTTGATATTCGCGACAACGCCCTGCTCGCGCGCGAATTTGCCGAAGGATTGAGTTATGAATCCTTCGCCGCGGATCGACGCACATTCTACGCCGTCACGCGCGCTTGAGATCATTTCCGAGGCGTCACGTCGCTTGCCCCAAACTCTACGCGATCGTCACTCACACTTGCCCTGGCGCGCGATCATGGGCGCCGGAAACGTCTATCGGCATGATTATGACAATGTGGCGGAGGAGTTCGTGTGGCGCACCTTGCACGAGGATGTCCCAGCGCTAATCGCCGTCGTGACCAAGGAGATCGCTCTTCTCGGCTAGGCTGCGGCGGCGCGAGCCTGGCCTGAGTTCGGCGGCCGCAATTCACAGCGTCGCCTCGCAGCCCTTGCGCGCGCCTTGCGATTTGGGTTCGAGCGGCTCGGTCACGACAAATCCGCAAATGCCGCAGGCCTCGTCGCCGCGCTGCTCTCGCCAGCGGCAATTGTCGCGGATTGTGCAGTCGTAAGCCGGGCTCGACCTTACCGGCGCGCCGGCCTCCGCCAGCAGCCGCGCGATGCGGCCGAGCAATCCGCACGCGTCGCCGCTCCAATGCGCGCAATCGCCTTCGACGCAGGCGGGAGCGAAACGAAAGCGCCGCGCGGGCGAGCCCTGCGCTTGCGCGGCGGCAAGGAAGCGCTCGTCGGCTACGAGCGTGGCGGCGAAATGCGGCTCGCGCGCGTCTCGTTCCGCCCTTCCGCACGCCTCGCCGACGATTTGCGACGGCGTGCGGAAG
>CAZCJY010000117.1:0-2211 GCA_964498975.1 uncultured Methylocystis sp. | reverse complement strand
GTGCCGGGGCAGCGCGGCGCGCTCATTTGCGCCGCCTCGCAGATCGGACCTCTGCGATCCCGCAAGCGCGATCGCGCAAACCGACAGCAAAAAAATGCATATGCGCTCTCCTGAAGAAGCCTTCCGACGCGTTTTTTGGCTTAGGCCGTCCGGGAACCGTCCGCGCCCCGAGGACGCGCGCCCTGCCAGGCATCTGCGATCCGCCCATGACGAATGTCGCCATCCAAATGGATGAGCTTGCAGCGACTTTGCGCAAACGGGCGTCGCGGCTTTGCCTTCGGCGTCGGGACGTGGCAAAATCGCGCGGCCATCCGCCAGGGGCGCGAGACGGCTCAGGGATTGTCGCGTCTTGATCGAACAAGCGATGTATTTTGCGCTCGGCTTCCTCGTCGCCGGGCTGTTCACATTGATGTTCTTGCCTGCTTTCTGGCGGCGCGCGCTACGTCTGTCGATGCGGCGGCTGCAGATGCTCGCGCCCATGTCGATGGAGGAAGTCGTCGCTGAACGCGATCTGCTGCGCGCCGAATTCGCCGTGCGCGAGCGCCGTCTCGAACAGGAGATGGATGCGGTGAAAACGGCGAGAGCCGTCGACCTCGCCGAGATGGGTCGCCACGCGGCGCGCATCGCCGGTCTCGAGACGAGCCTGAAGACGGCGGAAGCCGACAATCGCGAGATGAATCTGCGCGTCAGCGAAGCCCAAAGGGTCCTGGCGGAGCGCACCGAGTTGCTGAGCTCCACCGAAATGGCGCTGCATGAGCTGACCGAGCGCGCCGAACGCGGTGTCGAGCGCCTGCGGCTGCTCGAAACCGATAAGGAGGAACTCGGCCGGCAGACCGAGTCACAATTGAGCAGCGTCGTCGCGCATGAGGCGAGGATCGGCGCGCTGCACCAGCAGAACACCGACATGCAGCGTGCGCTGGAAATCCTGCACGAGGATTACGCGCGCGCCTCAGAAGAAGCGGCCCGCGCGGCTGGGCTGGAAAAAGAGGTGACGCGCGTTTCCGTCGAGCTGGAGACGATGCGCGTCTGCGGCCAGGCGCTCGCGGCGGACCTTGACGAAACGCGCGCGCAGCTGAAAGCGGCGCAGGAGCGTCACAGGAACGAGACCGACCATTTCGAAAACGCCTTGCGCGTCGCGCGCGGCGAGGCGCGCAACAGCGCCGACAAGCTGGAGACCGTCCGCTCGGACAACGCCATGCTGCAGGGCGCGGTCGAGGCGCTGCGCGCCAATCAGCGCCGTGGCAATGGCAATGGCGCGCACCCCTTGGGCGTCGCCGCGGAGACGGCGAGCGAGGGCGACATCGCCGCGCTGCGCGAGGCGATCATCCATTTCGGCGACCGCGTCGCGGAGCTCGACGGAGCCGAGACGACGGGCAGGGCGCCGATCAAACGCGCGTTGTGACGCCTACCGCGGCTTGACCCCGCCCGCGCGCTTTGGAACAAAGGCGGCGACGTCCCCGTCCATCCCGAGAGGCGCAATTGCTCTTCGCCGCCCTTTGCATCGACAAGCCCGATCATGTCGATCTTCGACTCTCCACCCGCGCCGCGCATCTTTCCTTCCTGGAGACGCACGCCGCACGCGTGAAGTTAGGGGGCCCCTTTCTCGACGCCGCGGGCCAGAAGCCGGTCGGCTCGCTCCTGATTCTCGATTGCGAGGACGAGGCGTCTGCGCGCGCGCTGCTGGCGGAAGACCCCTACGCCGCCGCCGGCCTCTTCGCGAGCGTCGAGTTGCGGCCCTGGAAACGCGTGGTGGGGGCGCAACTCTGATGGCGCATTGGCTGCTCAAAAGCGAACCATCGAGCTGGTCGTGGGATCAGCAGGTCGCGGCCGGGGCGAAGGGCACGTTCTGGAACGGCGTGCGCAACCATTCGGCCAAACTCAATCTCATGGCGATGAAGAAGGGCGAGCACGCCTTCTTCTATCATTCGAACGAGGACAAGGCGATCGTCGGCATCGTCGAGATCATCAAGACCTATTATCCCGACCACACCGACGAGACCGGCAAATTCGGCATGGTCGACGTGAAGGCCGTGAAGGCGCTGAAGAAGCCCGTGACGCTTGCGCAGATCAAAGCCGAACCGCGGCTGAAGGATATGGTGCTCGTGAACAATTCACGCCTCTCCGTCCAGCCGGTGAGCGATGCGGAATGGGCCGTGGTGCTGGAAATGGCGGGCGAGAAGGCGTAGCGGCCTTTCCGGCCGTCATTGCGAG
>CAZCJY010000116.1:1176-8504 GCA_964498975.1 uncultured Methylocystis sp. | reverse complement strand
AGATCATCGCGGCGCTGTCGACCTTCGTGGCGCTCGCGCCGGGCGATCTCATCTTCACCGGCACGCCCTCGGGCGTCGGGCCGCTCATTCCTGGCGACCGGGCGCATGGCGAGATCGAAGGGGTCGGGGAAGTGGCCATAACCGTCGAAAAATAGGGCCAGTTGCGCCCGGCGGGCAAAGCCGGCTATTTCCTCACCGTTGATCGCCCCCGCGCGACCTATCGCAACCGGAGTTGCGCCCTCTCCCGAACCGCCGGCGCGCGAGGCTCTATATATGCCGGTCGATCTCGACCCAAAGGACTGGGACGAATTCCGCGCCGAGAGCCATCGCGCGCTCGACATGATGATCGAGCATCTGCGCGGCCTGCGCGAGCGCCCGGTCTGGACCGCGCCTACCGAGGAAGCGAAGGCGCGCTTCAGGCGCGACCTTCCCGCCGAGGGGCGCGACCTCGCCGCCGTCCTTGAAGATTTCGACCGCTATATCAAGCCCTTCGCCACCGGCAACACCCATCCAATGTTCATGGGCTGGGCGCAGGGCGCCGGCACGCCGGCCGGCATGATCGCGGAAATGCTCGCCGCCGGCATGAACTCCAATTGCGGCGGGCGCAATCATATCGCGATCGACGTCGAGCGTCAGATCGCCGCCTGGATGGCGCAGGTCTTCGGTTTTCCCGCCGACGCCAGCGGCATTTTCGTCACCGGAACGTCGATCGCGAATTTCCTGTCGCTTCTCGTCGCCCGCGATCAGGCTTATGGCGACCGCGACGTGCGGCTCAACGGGCTTTGCGCGCTCCAAGGCCAGTTGATCGCTTACGCCTCGCGCGAGGCGCATAATTGCGTGCGCCAGGCGATGGAGCTCGCTGGCCTCGGCGCGCGGCACTTGCGGCTCATTCCTTCCGACGAGCGCCGCGCGATGAAAGTGCGCGATCTGCGCCGCGCCATCGCTGCGGATCGGGCGGCGGGCTTCAAGCCTTTCCTCGTCGTCGGCACGGCGGGGACGGTGGATACGGGAGCGATCGACCCGCTCGACCGGCTCGCCGACGTCGCACATACCGAGGATATGTGGTTCCACGTCGACGGCGCCTTCGGGGCGCTCGCGGCGCTTTCGCCGGCGCTGAAGCCGCTGGTGAAGGGGTTGGAGCGCGCCGACAGCATCGCCTTCGATTTTCACAAATGGCTGCATGTTCCATACGACGCCGGCTTCGTTCTGGTGCGCGACAAGGAGGCGCATAAGCGCGCCTTCGCCGCCAACGCCGCCTATCTCCCCCGCGCGCCGCGCGGTTTAGCTGCGGGAGACACCTGGCCTTGCGATCTCGGTCCCGATCTCTCTCGCGGCTTTCGGGCGCTCAAGGCCTGGTTCACCATCGAAACCTTTGGCGCCAAGCGGCTAGGCCAATGCATCGAACAGACCTGCCGCATGGCGAAACGGCTGGAGGATTGGATCGAGCGATCCGATAATTTCTTCATGCGCGCGCCGGTCACGCTCAACATCGTCTGCTTTGGAGTCAAGGGCGACGACGACGGGTCGCTGGCGCGCGAAATCGTCATGGAGCTGCATGAGCGCGGCGAGGCGGCGCCCTCGCTGACGATCCTCGACGGCGTTCCGGCAATCCGCGCCGCGATCATCAATCACCGCACGCATGAAGAAGACATCGACGCCTTCGCCGGCTTTCTGGACGCAGCATTGCGCCGCGCCCGCAAGGAGCCGCATGATTTCGGCGCGCTCGTCGAGCCGCATGGCCCCGGCAAGACAAGATTGTCGGAGGATTAGACGTGGCCGCGCGTTTCGCCGCCGTGTCATGATCTTGTCATATGAAAACGGGTTGGTCGCTTGCCGTAGGATCGAGTCCCGCAATGACCGTCGACTTAAAAAACGCCCTCAATTCCGATATTCCCGGCTGCCTGTGGATTCTGCGTTTTAACGCGGATGGCAAGGCCGAGCCGGGAACGGCGGAGGATCTGGACACCCTGGGCCAGTCGCGTGAGGGCTTCGTGTGGCTGCACATGGATCTCGCCGACGTGCGCTCGCGGCCGCTCATTTCGCGCATCTCGGCGCTGTCCGAAGAGGCGCGCAAATCGCTTTGCGGGCAGATCGACCACCAATATCTCGAATATTCGGATGGCGTCGTGATCGGCGCGTTGCTCGATCACGAGCGCGGCCTCACGGGGCGCACGTCGCGGACCGATTATGTCCGCTTCGCATCAGGCGAATCTTTTTTCGTAAGCGCGCGCCGCATGCCGATGAGCAGCGTCGAAGCGACGCGCATGGCGATCGGCCGCGGCGCGCGCGTCGCCTCGCCGCTCGCCCTGTTCGAAATGGTGACGAACGCCCTCGTCGACGGCCTGGGGCGCATGGCCGAGGAGATTGGCGCGGCTTTCGATCGCGTCGAGGACCGCATCATCGATCAGCATGGACGCGAGGCGCGGCCCGCGCTGGGCGCGGCGCGGCGCGACGCGGTGCGTCTGGCGCGTCAAATCAGCGGACTCTCGACGACCCTGGCGCGGTTGGAGACGATCGAAGAAGAAGAAAACGACCAGCGCGACAATGATCTGCGCGAGACCGCCTCCCGGCTCGTGCAGCATGCAGGCGCCTTGGCGCAGGACGTGACGAGCCTCCAGGATCGCGCCCGTCTCTTGCAGGACGAGATGAACGCCATCCTCAGCCTTGAGACCAACGATCGCCTTTACGCGCTCACTTTAACGACGATGCTGCTGTTGCCGGCGACCTTCGTCACCGGCTATTTCGGCATGAACACCAAGAATTTGCTGTTTTCGGAAAATGACAATGGCACGCTCTACGCCACGATTCTGTGCGTGCTTGCCTCGGCCACGGCGCTTTTTCTGATGCGGCGCTCGGGTCTTGCCGGCCCTCGGGAGGGCGACGAACAGAGACGGCGTGCGGGAGAAGGGCCCGACCGGCCGGCGGATACGAATATCTAAGGACGGCGCCCGAGATTGCGCGAGGGTTTACATGCGCGCGCCCGCCGCCTAATTTCCGCGCCGAATCCGCTGGGCGTTTCGCCCGCGCCCATGAAGAACGGAACCAATAATGCGCGCCGAGCCGCTAGCGCTGAAAGCCGACATCGAGCAGTCCATCGGGCTGCTGAGGAGGCATCTTTGACGTCGAGACCGCGCAAAGGCGTCTCGCCGAACTAAACGTCCGGGCGGAAGATCCAGACCTTTGGAACGATCCCGAGACCGCGCAAAAGGTGATGCGCGAACGCACCCAGCTCGAAGAGCAGATGGGGTCGCTTTCAAGCCTTGAGCAGGAATTGGACGACGCGCTGACGCTCGTCGAACTCGGCGAGGCGGAAGGCGACGCGGCGGCGGAGAAGGAGGGCATCGAGGCGCTGAAGGCCGTGCTGAAGGAGGCGCGCGCGCGCCAGATCGAGGCGCTCTTTGCCGGCGAAGCCGACGCCAGCGACACTTTCATCGAGGTTCATTCGGGCGCGGGCGGCACCGAGAGCCAGGACTGGGCGCGGATGCTTTTCCGCATGTACGCCCGTTGGGGCGAGCGCCACAAATTCAAGGTGGAAGTCATCGAGGAGACGCCGGGCGAAGAGGCCGGCATCAAATCGGGCACGATCCTCGTCAAGGGCCATAACGCCCATGGCTGGGCCAAGACCGAGTCCGGCGTGCATCGCCTCGTGCGCATTTCGCCTTTTGACTCCAACGCGCGCAGGCATACGAGCTTCGCCTCGGTCTGGGTCTATCCGGTCGTAGACGACCGCATCGAGGTGAACGTCAATGAGTCCGATTGCCGTATAGACACATATAGATCGTCCGGCGCCGGCGGTCAGCACGTCAATACGACCGACTCGGCCATCCGCATAACGCATATTCCGACCGGAATCGTCGTCGCCTGTCAGGCCGAACGCTCGCAGCACAAGAACCGCGCCACCGCGTGGAGCATGCTGCGCGCGCGGCTCTACGAGCTGGAGCTGGAAAAGCGGGAAGCCGAAGCGAATAAGGCCGCTGCCTCCAAGACGGAGATCGGCTGGGGCCATCAGATTCGCAGCTATGTGCTCCAGCCCTATCAATTGGTGAAGGATCTGCGCACCGGCGTGACCTCCGGCACGCCCTCCGATGTATTGGACGGCGATCTCGACGACTTCATGCAGGCGTCGCTCGCGCAACGCATCTATGGCGGCGGACCGGAGAAGGTCGAGGATGTCGAATAGGCGCTAACACTTTTTTAGCGACGACGACAAAGCGCCTCATTCGCAAAGACGATCAAGACAATCGCAATTTTTGCCTCGTACGGTCTGCGCGGAGGCCCCGACAGCGCGAGCGTCGAAAATTGGCCCCGCGTGTTTCGGGCCGGCGTCATGAATCAAAGTCAGGGATCATTTGAAAGCGCGTCGCCCTTAGCGCCGCCATTCGCCGCGCTGCGCGGGCTGAATCTCGTAAACGCCCATATCCTGTCAGTCGCCGCTCTCATCGTCATTCTGCCGATCGCGGTTTTCGCGGCGCATCTCGCGCTTGGTCCGAAGCTGCTCCTCCTGCTCGGCGTCGGCTTTCTCGCCTCTATTTTCCTCGCCGGATGGGCGCCTGGCGCGCTGCTCTCGGCGCGCGTCGATTGGCGGCTCTTCGGCGGCTGCACGCTTCTCGCCTTCGCCCTTTCCTTCGTTGGCGGCGTCGCGCATGTCTTCTTCAGCCCCTACGACTGGTTCGTGCGCGACGCGGTGCTGTCAGACCTCGTGTTGAACAGATACCCGGTCTTCTATCACTATCAGGACGCCGACTTCCTCCTGCGCGCGCCGCTTGGAATGTATTTCCTCCCGGCGCTGGCGGGCTGGTCCTTCGGCCTGCGCGCGGCGCATTTCGCGCTGCTGATCCAGAACGCCTTTCTGCTCACGACGATATTATATTTGTCCGCGCAGATCGCCGGCGGCTCGAAGGTCCGCTTCCTGTTCTTGCTGCTCCTGTTCAGTCCGGTGGATGTCGTTCCTCAACTGGCGGAGGCGTTTCTGGAATCTTTCAAGACGGGCGAATTCATTCTCAATCCGCATCTGATGTTTTGGAACAAGCTCGTCTTCTATTGGGGTCAGATTCCATCCTTCTTCTGGGCGCCCAATCACGCCTTGGCGGCCTGGCTTTTCGTGACGCTGTTGTTTCTCAACATACGGCGCGAAATCGACATCATCTTTTTAGGATCGATCTTTGTCGCGCTGCTTTTCTGGTCGCCCTTGGCGATGATCGGCGCGGCGCCTTTCATGGCGTGGCGCGCCGTGAAAAGCCTTTCCAAGGACCTCGTTAGCGCCCGCACGGCGCTCGCGATCGTCGCCGGCCTGTGTCTGCTGCCCATGGCCTATTTCTTGAGCTTGGATGCGGGGCGCGTGACGCGCGAATGGATGTTTCTGCGCCCGGATTTCTGGGGCTGGTATTTGCTGCTGCTTATTTTCGGCCTGCCGCAGGCGTGGATCGCGCTGGCGTCATGGTCCAGCGTCGCGCAGTGGCAGAGAGCGGCGTTGGCGCTCGCCATCGCCATGCTGATCGTCATGCCCTTCTATCGCATCGGCGTGACGCCATTCGACAATGACATGACGATGCGCTGCGCGCTGACGCCCTTCTTCGTTCTGGCGTTCTGCTTCAGCGAGGCTGCGCCGGCGATCCTCGACAGAGGCAAGGCGCTCGGCTTGGCCACTTTGCTGGCGCTCGCGCTTTCTTCCTTCACCGGGCTTTTCGAGATCAGGCGCGGGCTGTCCGATCCCGCCTATGCGATCAACGACTGCAATCTGCTGACGGCGACGGAGAAGATCACGCCAGGCTTCCCCATCACCAATTATCTGGCCCATGTCGAGCACGCGCCGAACTGGTTCGTCGCGGACACGGGCGCGCGGCTGCAAGTCGAGACGCGCATGTGCTGGCCCGGCTATCCGCTCATGACCGGCAAATAGACGGAGTTAGAGAGAAGCCGTCTCGCGGTTCATCTCGCGCTCAGCCCGGCGGCGCCGTCCCTACGCCCATTTCTCGACGACGAGTCCGGGGATGTCGTCGAAATCGTCGTTATTGGCGGCGATAAGCGTGAGGCCGAGGTCGAGCGCCTGCGCGGCGATCATCCGGTCGAGGACTCGGCGACGTTTTGGATCGAGCTTGCGCATCAGCCGACCATAGGCTGCGCTTGCGGCGCGATCGAAGGGGAGGATGTCGATATTCTCCGTGATCAGCGCAATGTTTTCGGCGAGCCGCGAATCCTTCTCGACTCCGGCCGCGCCGGCCAGCGTTTCGCCAAGGCTGATCGCGGAGATCGCAACCTCGCCGATATCCAGCGCCGCGAGCCGCTCAAGCACCCCGGGCAGGCCGAGCGCGGCGGCCATGACGATGTTGGTGTCGAGCAGATAGCGGGCCATGCGCTAGCGCCCGTCAAGGAGCCGTTTCGGCGGCTTGAATTCGGGACGTGGGACGATGGCCGGAAGGGGCGCCGCGCCAAGGCGCGCGACAATCGCCTTCATATCGAGCCGCAACGGCGTCACCATGAGGCTTCCGCCCTGCCGTCTCACGACGACTTCCGTCCCTTCCTCAAAGGCGATGTCGCGGGGAAGCCTGACTGCAAGGCTGTTGCCGGACCGGAAGATCTTTGTCGCGTTCATGCGCCTAAAGGTGACAGCGCCGCAGCGCGCTGTCAATCTTCGTATATACGACTACTGGTTGAGCGCCGACGCCGCCTTCAAAAAGCGCGCCGGATCGACCGCCTCGCCGTCCATGCGCACTTCATAATGGAGATGCGGTCCAGTCGAGCGCCCGGTCGAGCCGACCTTGCCGACGACGGCGCCGGGCGCGAGCTGCTGGCCAGGCGCGACGCTGATGGCGGAGAGATGCGCGTAACGCGTGGAGAGGCCGCCGCCGTGATCGACTTCGACCATATTGCCATAGCCGCCGTTCGGGCCCGCGGCGGCGACGACGCCGGCGGCGGTGGCCCGCACCGGCGTTCCATATTCCTCGCGCAGATCGACGCCGCTGTGCAGCGCCGGTCGGCCGAAGAAGGGGTCGGTCCGATAGCCGAAAGTCGAGGTCAATTGCAAATCGCCGGCGAGCGGCTTGCGCAAAGGCGTCGTCGGGAGCGCCAGGCGCAGACCGTCGAGCGTCGCGACCGCGCTTTGCGCCGCGACGAGGTCGCGCTCGAACAGTCCGTCGGCGCCCTGAGCGGCGACGAAAGGCCCGCCCACGGCTGAACCATTTTCGTGTCGCTTGGACTTGGCAAGGTAGCGCTCCACTGAAAGGCCGGCGATGTCGAAGGCGCGGCGCAGCCGTCCCGCCGCTTCAAGCGCCGGCCTGACGATGCCGCTGAGGCGGCGGGATTGATCGCACTCGATGCGGTCGATGGCG
>CAZCJY010000116.1:0-1166 GCA_964498975.1 uncultured Methylocystis sp. | reverse complement strand
CGTGGGCGAGGTTTTCGAGCCGCGTCGGCATCGGCAGTTCGGAATCGGCCGCCTGCGCGAGCGAAGCGGCCGGGGCGGGAGCTTGCGACGTGTCGATCGGCGTCAGCTCGCCGCGCTGCGGCGCGGCGGCGGGGGGCGCGAGCGGGAGCGGTTTACCTTCCGGCTCGAGTCCGAGCCGCAGGTCCATTCCCTCCGGCTCCGGTTTGCCGGCCCCGCTCATGAATGTGTCGTCGAGAGCGCCCTGCACGGGGCCTGGCGCCACAATCGCGGCCCCGGCGGCCGCTTCGGAGATCGCGCCAGCGCCTTTCAAATTCTTTCCGGCGCCGCGCGCTTCCCGTCCGGGAGCGTCACTTCTTGTCTGCGAAATTAGCGTGACGCCCGTATCGCGCGCCATTGTCCGTTCGACGAGCTGCGCCACGACGGCGGCGCGGGTTTCGAGCTGCGCCTGACGCAGGACAAGGTTCTGCACTTTGCCTTCGACGCCGTCCTGATCGATGAACTGCCGGCTCGTCACTTGATCGAGCCGCAGCCGCAGCGCCGCAAGCCGGTCCTCATAGGCGTATTGCATCTGGGTCTGGCGATCGAGCAGGCTCGCGAGCATGTCGTCGCGAAAGGCCAGATAGCCGGCGGCCGCGATGGTCGCGAGAGAAAGCGCCCCGACGAAGAGCCCGCCGGCCGCGAGTTTGGCGCGGGAGAGTTCGAAGCTGCGGCTTTTATGGCCGCGCGACACGTTAACGACGAAATCGCCCGCAGGATCCACGAAACGATAGGACTGATCACGATTGCGCATAGCATTGCCCGGCCGGCCCAGCTTTCCCGGCATATGAAACTCATGTGAAACTCTTGGCGACGGCCGCGGCCTTCGCCATGACGATCAGAACTCATTAAGGTTAATGCTTCCCCAAAATCAGACGGGCGGGCGCCGCAGCCAATTTCTTCGGCGCGGGTTTCGCGCTATCCGAAGCCGCCGCCGGCGCGCTTGATCCGGCGCGGGGCCACGTGTTATCTGGCGGCGCACCACGTATGCGCCGCGGAGAGGTGGCTGAGTGGTTGAAAGCACCGCACTCGAAATGCGGCATACGGGCAACTGTATCGGGGGTTCGAATCCCTCCCTCTCCGCCAGTAGAATCTTCTAATATATTGGTATAATTATACTTTATATGTTT
>CAZCJY010000115.1:4992-8552 GCA_964498975.1 uncultured Methylocystis sp. | reverse complement strand
CATCTCGGCAACTATCTCGGCGCCATCGTCAAATTCGTCGAGCTGCAGAAGAGCTTCGACTGTCTCTATTGCGTCGTCGATCTTCACGCGATCACCGTGCCGCAGGATCCGCTGGCGCTGAAGGCCAATACGCGCGAGATCGCAGCGGCCTTCATCGCCTGCGGAATCGATCCCAAGAAGAACATCGTCTTCAACCAGAGCCAGGTGCCTGAGCACGCCGAACTCGCCTGGGTCTTGAATTGCGTCGCACGCATCGGCTGGCTCAACCGCATGACGCAGTTCAAGGACAAGGCAGGCAAGGATCGCGAGAACGCTTCCATGGGTCTTCTCGACTATCCGGTGCTGATGGCCGCCGACATCCTCATCTACCGTGCGACACATGTGCCGGTGGGCGACGACCAGAAGCAGCATCTCGAACTCGCGCGCGACATTGCACAGAAGTTCAACAATGATTTTTCCGAGTCTATCGAACGCAACGGTTTTGGCGAAGCCTTCTTTCCGCTGCCCGAGCCGCTGATCTCCGGCCCGGCGACGCGGGTGATGAGCCTGCGCGACGGCACGAAGAAAATGTCGAAGTCGGACGCATCCGACTATTCGCGCATCAATCTTTCCGACGACGCCGACCAGATCGCGCAAAAGGTGAAGAAGGCCAAGACCGATCCCGACGCCCTGCCCTCCGAGGAAAAAGGTCTGGAAGGTCGCCCCGAAGCCGACAATCTCGTCGGCATTTTCGCCGCGCTTTCCGGGCGCGGCAAAGCGGATGTGCTCGCTGAATTCGGCGGCGCCAATTTCTCCACCTTCAAGAATGCGCTCGTCGATCTCTCCGTCGCCAAGCTCTCGCCGATCACCGCGCAGATGCGCCGCATCCGCGAGGATGAAAGCTATATCGACGGCGTGCTGCGTGATGGCTCCGAACGGGCCCGCGCCATCGCCCGCGAGAATATGAACTCGGTGAAGGATATTGTGGGGTTCCTGCGGTAACCCTCACCCGTCATTGCGAGGAACGTAAGCTCCGAAGCAATCCAGCCAAGGACAGCGTCTTTCTGGATTGCTTCCCGCTTCGCTTCACTCGCGGTCGTAATGACGGCGTCAAGCGAGCGCGCCAGGCTCGGGGCCGCCGCTCGCCCAGTCGAGCAGTTCGACCGTATGGACGACGGGGATGCGCGCGCCCGCGCGGATTTGAACGATGCAGCCGATATTGCCGGCGGCAATGACCTCGGGCGCGACGCTCTCGATATTGGCGATCTTGCGCGCGCGCAACTGGTCCGCCAGTTCCGGCTGAAGCAGATTATAGGTCCCCGCCGAACCGCAGCAGATATGACCTTCGGGAATGGCGACAACTTCGAAGCCTGCGCGCCCGAGAAGCTTCATTGGTTCGCGCGTGACTTTCTGACCATGCTCCAGAGAACAGGCCGAATGATAGGCCACACGTAGGTTTTGAGCCTTGCCCAAAGCCAGAAAACCAATGTCGTCGAGGATCTCGGTCACGTCGCGCGCGATAGACGAAATATGTGCGGCCTTCAACGCAAGCGCGGCGTCGTTGCGGAACATGAAGCCGTAGTCCTTAACGCTTGTTCCGCAACCTGAGGCGTTGACGACAATATGATCGAGGCCGCCCGCTTCGATCTCATGCGCCAACGCTTCGATATTGGCGCGCGCAAAGCGATGCGACGCGGCGACTTTGCCGAGGTGATGCTGCAGCGCGCCGCAACAGCCAGCGCCTTGCGCAACGACAACTTCGACGCCGTGGCGCGTCAACAGCCGTATGGTCGCCTCATTGATCGACGTGTCGAGAACGGTCTGAGCGCAGCCATTGAGCAGCGCGACGCGCATCCTGCGCGCGCCCTGCGCCGGAAAGATTTGCGGTTTGTCGACAACTGATGGCGCCTGGAGGCGCGACGGCGCCAGTGCGAGCCGCTTCGCGAGAGAGCCAGGCAAAAGAAATGCGAAAGGCCGCAAGAAAGTCGCGACGCGCACTAATGGGCGAAAAAGCGCCGGGCGCGGCAGAACGAAGGCGAGCGCCGCGCGGATGACGCGCTCGGCCAAGGGTCGTGCGAAAGTCTTTTCGATATGCGCGCGCGCATGGTCGACGAGATGCATGTAATGCACGCCGGAAGGACAGGTCGTCATGCAGGAGAGGCAGGAGAGGCAGCGGTCGATATGGCGCGCCGTGCGTGCATCGGCCGACCGCTCGTTTTCGAACATCTCTTTGATGAGATAGATGCGGCCGCGCGGGCTGTCGAGTTCGTCGCCGGTGAGGAGATAGGTCGGGCATGTCGCCGTGCAGAAGCCGCAATGCACGCAGGCGCGTAAAATCTTCTCCGCCTCGGTCATCTCGGGATCGGCCAGCGCGCGCAGGGAGAAATGCGTCTGCATGGCTCTTAAAACTCCGCGCGCATACGGCCGCGCTCCAACACATGCAAAGGATCGAAACTTTCCTTCACGCGCTGCGTCAGCGCCGCGAGCGGCGCCGGCTGCGGATGAAAAACCTCGACCGCCGCGCGTGTCTCTTCGCTGGCGCGAATGAGCGTCGCATGCCCGCCACTGGCGTCAACCGCGGCGCGCACAGTCGCGGCATGCGCGTCCGGCGCCGGCTCCAGACACAGCCATATGAGGCCGCCCGCCCAGTCGTAGAAATGCGCGAGCAGCGGCGCGCCGGCGCGCTTGATGCGGTCGACGACGGCAAAGCCATCCGTCGGCGCGACGGAGAGACGCCAAACCTGCCCCGCCTGCGCGGCGATGGGCGCCGCGTCACGCAGCGTCGCCCAAAGCGCCCTCGAGTCCGGCTGTTTCAGCGTTTCAAATGCCGCGCCGCCGCCCGCCAAGCGCGCGATGAGGTCGTCGCGACGCTTCGTCACGGAGATCGCCGGCCCTTCGAGACGCAGCGCCGCCGCATTGGCGTCAAACGCTGACGCAGCGCCCGCCGGCAGCATCGCAAAGGAGGAAACCTCGCAAGGCGTCGCGGCGGCGCGCCGCAACAGCGCGAGACTACCCGCTTCAACCAGGCCAGTGACGAGCAGTGTCTCTTCGGTCTCCGGCTTGGGCAGCACTTTGAGCGTGACGTCCGTCAGCAGCGCCAGCGTGCCGAAGGAGCCGCAGACGAGCTTCGATAGATCGTAGCCCGTGACATTCTTCATCACGCGGCCGCCGGATTTCACCTCCTCGCCACGCCCGGTGACGCAACGAAATCCAAGCAGATGGTCGCGCGCTGCGCCCGCCTTGATGCGGCGCGGTCCGGAGGCGTTGACCGCGATGACGCCGCCGATCGTTGCGCTGCGCTGCGCGCCGCCAAGAAGCGGCGCGTAATCCATCGGCTCGAAGGCAAGCTGCTGGCCATGAGCCTCTAACAGCGTCTCGATTTCGATCAGCGGCGTACCGGCGCGGGCCGAGAGCACAAGCTCATTAGGCTCATAAAGCGTCACGCCAGCCAGCGCGCGCGTCGACAGACATTGCGATTGCGGCGCGTGTCGGCCAAGTCGTGACTTGGAGCCGGCGCCCATAATCGCACAGGGCGCGCGCCGCGCATTGGCCGCGCGTAGCGCCTCCACGGCGTCCACCGC
>CAZCJY010000115.1:0-4982 GCA_964498975.1 uncultured Methylocystis sp. | reverse complement strand
TCCCAAGCTCTGCGCAACGATGCAGCGCGGGGAACACCTTGCCGGGATTGAGTCGGCCCGCCGGGTCAAAGGCGCATTTGACGCGCATCTGCTGATCGAGATCGATTTCGCTGAACATTTCGCCCATCAGATCGCGCTTCTCCACGCCGACGCCATGCTCGCCCGTCAGGACGCCGCCGAGCGAAACGCAGAGGCGTAATATGTCGAAGCCGAGTTTCTCGGCGCGCGCGACGTCGCCTTCCTTCGACGCGTCATAGAGAATGAGCGGATGCAGATTGCCATCGCCGGCGTGAAACACATTGGCGACGCGCAGCCCGCATTGTTTCGCGAGTTCGTCCATGCCGGCGAGCGCCTCGGGCAGACGCGCGCGCGGGATCGTGCCGTCCATGCACAGATAGTCCGGGCCGATGCAGCTCACGGCGGGAAAGGCGTTCTTGCGCCCTGCCCAGAATTGCAGCCGCTCGGCTTCGCTCGTCGAGACTTGCAGCGTCGTCGCGCCGTCGTCTCGGGCGATGTCCTGCACGACGGCGACGAGATGGTCCACTTCCGCCTGCGTACCATCGAGTTCGACAATGACCAGCGCTTCGGCGTCGAGCGGATAGCCGCAGGGCTGAAAACGCTCGACGGCGTGGATGGTCGCCTTGTCCATCATCTCCATGCCGCCGGGAATAACGCCGCGCGCGATAATCGCTCCGACGCAGCGTGCGCCCGCCGCAACGCTCGCAAAGCCGAGCAGCAACCCCCGTGCGACGGCGGGCTTTTGCAACAGTCGCACCGTCACTTCGGTCACGACGCCAAGCAGTCCTTCCGATCCCGCCATCAACCCGAGCAAATCATAGGCGTCGGCGTCGAGATGCTTGCCGCCGAGCTTGATGAGTTCGCCGCCCATCAGCACGATGTCGAGTCCGAGAATATTATTAGTTGTCAGGCCGTATTTCAGACAGTGAACGCCGCCGGCGTTTTCCGCGACATTGCCGCCGATCGAGCAGGCGATCTGCGAAGAAGGATCCGGCGCGTAATAGAAACCCGCCGCTTCGACCGCCTTGGAAATCGCAAGATTTTGCACGCCGGGCTGGACGCGCGCGCAGCGGTTCTCATAATCGATTTCGAGAATGCGATTGAACTTCGACATGCCGAGCAGAATGCCGTCCTCAAGCGGCATCGAGCCGCCCGAAAGCGATGTGCCGGCGCCGCGCGGCACGATCTTGACGTTCATTTCGGCGGCGAGCGCCATGACGCCGCGCACCTGCTCCACAGTTTCCGGCAGCGCGACGACGAGCGGCAATGCGCGATACATGGTGAAGGCGTCGCAGTCATAAGCGCGGCGCGCGACCTCATCGCCGATGACGCTTGCGGGGGGCAGGATCGCGCGCAGACGCGCTATCAGCTCGTCGCGCCGCGACATGATGGCCGGCTCGGGCGCCGGCATGATGAGCGTCATCTTTCCGCGCCTCCACGCGGCGAACGCCGAGACGCACCCGCGTCAGCTCTCTCGGCACGAATGCAAAACTCGCGAATTCTCGACAGCGCTTATGCTATCGCATTCTTCGTCGCGGGGCCGCTCGCGCGCCGGCTCGAAATGCTGTAGTCGAGCCTCATGCCAGGCGCAAGCGGAGGCGGAGGCGGCATGCGGACGAAATATGAACTCTCGCTTGAGGAGGCGAAGCGCGTCGCTGCGGCGGCCGCGCGCGAGGCGCAAAGCAAAGGCTGGAGCGTCGTAATCGCCATCGTCGACGACGGCGGCGCCCTGATCTATCTCGAGCGGATCGACGGGACGCAGCCCGCCTCGAGCGAAATCGCGCAGCACAAGGCGCGCGCCGCGGCGCTGTTCCGCCGTCCGACGAAAGCGCTCGAAGAGATCGTCGCCGGCGGGCGCGTTGCCATGCTGAGCCTGCCGCATATTACCCCGGTCGAAGGTGGCGAGCCCCTTGTCTATCGCGGTCAGATCGTCGGCGCGATCGGGGTCTCCGGCGTGCAGTCGTTTCAAGACGGCCAAGTCGCGCGGGCGGGCGCGCAAGCGCTCTCCCAGGCCGACGAGTGATATAACGCCACAACAGTCCCTTTACGATCTTCGCCTTCGCCGGTGAATATTCACGCCGCCAAGACCCGGCGGCGCGGGCGGGCCCTAGGTCTCGCCGCCGCCTAACGCTCTGCGGGCGTTGTCGATTTCCGCCGGCGACAGAGATTGTGCGTGTGCGAAGGCGAGGAGCAGCCGTTCGTCTTCGGCCAGATGATCGAGCACGGCGAGTTGGAAAGCGGCCTCGTTCAGCCGGGCGCGCACATCGTCTGGATTAACGCCCGTCAGGCGCAAAAACCGCTCGACGCGCTCCTCGTCCTGGGCGAGAAAGGCAAGAGCGTGAATCGCCACCGAGCCCGCCACGTCCAAGACCGGCCCGCTCTCCACATCATGCGGATTTTTGCCGCGTTTCATTAATCTTCGCATGCTAGATCAACACCGATCGCCTGCGGCCGAACGAGCTACATATCATGACGACGAAAACTGTCCTCATCGTAGAGGATAACGAGCTAAATATGAAGCTCTTCAACGATCTGTTGGAGGCCAACGGCCATTCGACCTTGCGCACGAAAAGCGGCGTCGAAGCGATTGCGCTTGCGCGCGACCATCGCCCAGATTTAATTCTTATGGACATCCAATTGCCGGAAGTCAGCGGACTGGAAGTCACCCGTTGGCTGAAGGACGACGACGAGTTGCGCGACATTCCGGTCGTGGCCATTACCGCCTTCGCAATGAAGGGCGATGAAGAAAAAATTCGTCAGGGCGGCTGCGAAGCCTATTTGTCCAAGCCGATTTCGGTCGCCAAGTTTTTGGAGACGGTGAACTCGTTCCTGGCGGAAAAGCACTAGAAGGCCGTCAACCAATGACCGCGCGCGTCCTCATCGTCGACGACCTGCTGCCCAATATCAAGCTGCTCGAGGCGCGTCTCTCCGCCGAATATTTCGACGTGATCTCCGCGACGAATGGCCCGGAAGCTTTGGAGTTGTGCCGCGACGGACGTTGCGACATCGTGCTGCTCGACGTGATGATGCCGGGCATGGACGGATTTGAGGTTTGCGCCCGGCTCAAGGCCGACCCGGCGACCGTGCATCTGCCGGTGGTGATGGTGACGGCGCTCGATCAACCCGCGGACCGGGTTCGCGGCCTTGAAGCTGGCGCGGATGATTTCCTCACCAAGCCCGTCGACGAATTGGCGCTGATCGCGCGCGTGCGCTCGCTCACGCGCCTGAAATTGATGCTGGATGAATTGCGTGCGCGCGCCCGCACCTCCGCAAATTTCGGCTTCGCAAACGACGACGCTGGAGGCGACGCGGAAGGCGGCGAAAAAGCGCGTATTCTGCTTGTCGACGATCGCGCCAGCTCTTCCGCTCGGATCGTCGCGGCGCTAGGCGACCTATATGCCGTCGAGGTCGGGTCACGCCCGCAGGACGCGCTGTTTCACGCTGCGGAGCACGGCTACGAACTGATCATCGTCAGCCTCAACCTCGCGGAATTCGACCCCTTGCGCCTTTGCAGCCAGCTCCGTTCGCTGGAGCGCACGCGCGCCCTGCCGATCTTGCTGCTCGCCGACGCCGACGACCGCCAGCGTATATTGCGCGGGCTGGATCTCGGCGTGAACGACTATATTGTGCGGCCGATCGATCGTAACGAACTCGTCGCACGGGTGCGCACTCAGATCCGGCGCAAGCAATACGCCGACAGCCTGCGTGACAATGTGCAAGCGGCGATGGAGCTCGCGGTTGTCGACTCGCTTACGGGACTGAATAACCGCCGTTATCTCGAAACGCATCTCGCCAACGCGCTTGATCAGGCGGCGCATGCCGGGCGACCGCTCTCGTTGATGATCCTCGACATCGATCATTTCAAGACGGTCAATGATACCTACGGCCATGACGCCGGCGACGAAGTGCTGAAAATTTTTGCGCGGCGCATCAAGCGAGTCGTGCGCGGCGCCGATCTCATTTGCCGCCTCGGCGGCGAGGAATTCGTCGTCGTCATGCCAGATACGCCGCTCGCGGTCGCCGAGCGCGTCGCCGAGCGAGTGCGCATCGCCGTGCAGGGCGAATGTTTCCCGATCGATCCCGCCGGCAGGCAGACGATCGACGTCACCGCCTCGATCGGCCTCGCCGAGCGCGGCGCGGACGCAAATCCGGACGCGCTTATGCGCCGGGCCGACAAGGCGCTGTACAGATCCAAGGCCGGCGGCCGCAACCGCGTGACGGCGACCGCGGCGTAGCGCGAAGCGCTCGCGACGCATGCGGGCTTGCAGGCGACGCGCCGCTGAACTATACAGCGCGCGGCGGCTAGCCCGCCCGGTCTCCCCCAAGAGGCCGCGAAAAAGCGGGGCCATAGCTCAGTTGGGAGAGCGCTTCAATGGCATTGAAGAGGTCGTCGGTTCGATTCCGTCTGGCTCCACCACGCAACTCATTGAACCTTCGGCTTGTCGCCTTCGATCTCCGGCGCCCGGCTGATCCCATGCCTTTGCAGGCAGCGATGCAAGGACGAGCGCGTCAGATGCGGGATCGTTGACTGCAAGGCGTAGAGGCAATCGTCGAGCGGAAGCAGCGTGTGCTTGCGGAAGGCGACAATGATGGCTTTCTCTTCAACCGTGAGCACGGTCGATGAAGGCGCTTTCGGTCCCATAGGTGCGTCGGCCGTGATGGTCCGGCGCTTCCATTTGGCGACCGTCTTCGGATTGATCCCATACCGGCCGGCCAGCGCCCTTATGCTCTCTTGACTATGCTGTATCGCTCGACGCACCGCCTCTGTCGTGCGGGCGCTCCCACGAAGTATCTGACCCATAATCCATCCCGATCGACGGCATCCGAACCTGTGCCATCATCCTCCGGGACAAAACACCTAGGCCACAAAAGCGCCTTGCTGCGCATGCTTGTCGTCGCATCAGGCGGGAAAACGGCGGGAATTGGCGTTCCCAGTTATGTTCCGAAGTGGCGCGCCCGAAAGG
>CAZCJY010000114.1:0-8563 GCA_964498975.1 uncultured Methylocystis sp. | reverse complement strand
GCTATTCCTTCACCGCGCTGGCGCAGCGCGCCGAGAAGCTGATGACGGACGGCGGCTCGCTGTTGACGCTCACCTATTACGGCGCCGAGAAATGGATGCCGCATTACAATGTGATGGGCGTGGCGAAAGCCGCTCTGGAGGCCTCGGTGCGCTATCTCGCCGCCGATCTCGGCGTCAAGAACATCCGCGTCAACGCGATTTCCGCCGGGCCGATCAAGACCATGGCGGCCTCCGGCATCGGCGACTTCCGCTATATTCTGCGTTGGAACGAATATAATTCGCCGCTGCGCCGCGTCGTGACGATCGAGGAAGTCGGCGAGACGGCGGTTTATCTTTTGTCGCCGATGGCGCGCGGCGTCTCTGGCGAAGTGCTGCATGTCGACGCGGGCTATCATGTCGTGGGGATGATGAACCCGTCAGCGGCGCCGAAAATGGCGGATTTGCTGGCGCTCTTGCCGCAGGAGAAGTAGGGGCATCCACCACGTCATGCCCGCGCTCGTCGCGGGCATCCACGCCGGGGCGCGCCGGGTCCAAAGTCTAGCTAACTCGCCCGCCATAGTTGTTCTGGCGCAAATTTTTCGAGGCTTCTTTGCGCGAAAGAAGCCTTATTGCTAATTTTGATTCTGCCACAGTGCGCCGTTGGATGGCGAGTTATTGTCATGACAGAACAAAGGAACCCACATGTGGGCTCGACCTTCGAAAGCTGGCTCGACGAACAGGGCATCCGCGAGGAAGCCACCGCCGCCGCCATCAAGGAAGTGATTGCCGCACAGCTCGCCGCCGAGATGAAAAAGAAGGGCATCACCAAGGCGCGTATGGCCGAGACGATGGAAACCAGTCGCGCCCAAATCGACCGCTTGCTCGACCCGACGAACAACAGCGCAACGCTCGAAACCCTGATGCGAGCGGCGAAAGTCGTGGGTCGTCAACTGCGGCTCGAATTGGTGTGATGCCGGAAAAGCGGCTAGAGTCGCGTCGAGACGGCGAACATCCGACGTCGCGGGGCGTGTCGGGCGAAGTACTGTATGTGGACGCCGGCGATCATGTCGCGGGCATGATGAACCTGTCGGCGGCGCCGAAGATGGCGGATTTGCTTGCACTGCTGCTGCAGGAGAAGTAGAGGCGGTCGACTTAACCGTCCCGTTATTGATACGCGCCGGCGCCGCGGGAGCGAGTCCGTGCGCGGGATTACCTGCGCTTACCGTCGTTTCTCACAGCATGATTTTGAGGCTACAGCCATGATCAATCCGCTGCCACCGCCGGACAAACGGGAAGTAGCGGTGACCGATCCAATAGACGAGACGCTCCTTCATGCCTTGTCGGAACCTCTCTGGACTGACCTCGCCCGAATTCCAGAATTTTTTGACGCCAAGCCGCTCTTGGCTCACTACACGTCAATTCATACGCTCGAAGCGATTGTAAAGAACAAGGAGCTCTGGTTCTCCAATCCTCTCTATATGAACGACCTTGAAGAAGTTCGTTTTGGAATTTCCGAAGGCCTGACGACGTTCATGGCGAGTCCGGCTTTAGAAGCCGCTTGTAAGACGCCGCAGCGCGCTGCGCTTTTACGACAACACTTTGATTTTTACTTCCGGAAGTTAGATCGCGAGTTTATTCTCAATACGTATGTGTTTTGCCTCGCCGAGCATGAATGCGAAGACAATGACGGGCTTCTTTCCATGTGGCGCGGCTACGCAGCCAATGGGAATGGTGCAGCAATCGTGTTTGACACAGGGCAAATAGCCCGCCGCGAAAACTCGCCCTTGATCATCGCGCGCGTCGTCTATGCGTCCACCGAAGATCGCCGGAAGTGGATTTCCGACAAAATAGAGCTTTTAGGGAACTTCATTCGCACGCTCACCATCCCGGATGACAAGCTGCATATTCCTGCCTTCGCTTTTTTTGAACGCTTGAAGATGTTCGCTCTATTCACGAAGCATCCGGGCTTCCGAGAGGAACGCGAATGGCGCGCAGTCTATTTGCCCGAGCGCGACTTCACGAAGGCCTTTGCCCATCTGATCGACTACGCGATCGGTCCCCGCGGCATCGAGGGTAAACTTAAACTCAAAATCGCGCCTCTGGCTGGATTCATCGACGACGATTTTTCCCTCAATAAGATTGTTCACCGTATTATTCTTGGACCAACCATTTCCTCGCCTCTTGCGCGCGCGGCTGTGATGAAAATGCTCGACCGGCACGCACCAGAATTAAATGATCGTGTGGTTGGATCAAGCATCCCATTCAGAGCAGGATGAAAGCTACTCGGCGTAGACCAATGCGATGCAGGCCGCCCGCGGCTTGGCCGCCGCTCTGGTAATATCACTGGGGATATTCTTCTTCCTAATGATGATCTACCATCACACCCCCGCCGGCTTGCCCACCACCGTCACCAGCAAGCCGCCATCGCCCAAAAGCTGCTTCGCGCCGCGCTTGCAGTCGTCCATCGCCACCGCGGCGATCTTGCCGTTGCGTTCGTCCAAGAAACTGGGTTCAAACCCATCAAGCTGCAGGTTGACGAGCTGACTCGCAATCTTCGTCGACGTGTCGAAGCGCAGCGCATAGGAGCCGATGAGGAATTTCTTGGCCTTCTCCAGCTCGTCCTCGGTCGGGCCGCCCTCCGCGAAACGCCTGAACTCTTCGTCGATGACGCCGATCGCCTCGCCCGCGCGCTCGTTCTTCGTCGCGGCGGCGCCGATCAGCATCGGGCATTGGTCATATTCGTTGAGATGCGAATAGACCGAATAGGCCATGCCGCGCTTCTCGCGCACTTCGCGGAAGAGCCGCGAGGTGAATGTGCCGCCGCCCAGAATATGATTGGCGATGACGACGGCGTAATAGTCGGGATCATGCTTGGTGACGCCCGGCCGACCGAAGCGGATCGTCGACTGCGGCACGTCGAGATCGATGATCTTGCGTTCTCCCACATGGGCGAGCGTGATCGGCGCGACCGGCGCGAGATCATTTTGCAGCGCGAGCCCGCCGAAAGTCTGATCGAGCAAATCGGAGAGCGTCTTTGCGTCGATCGCGCCGACGACGCCGATCTTGAGGTCCGTTCTGGCGAAGAGCCGCGCGCGCAGCGCGATCAGGTCTTCGCGCGAGAGCGTCTCGATCGTGGCGAGATCGCCGCGCACGGGACGCCCATAGGGATGGTCCGGAAAAGCCGCTTCGCGAAAGGCCTTCGCCGCCATTGCGTCCGGTTCGTTCATGTCGCGTTTCAATTCGGCGGCGAGTTGGCTGCGCACGCGCGCGACATCGCCGGCCTCGAGCCGCGCGTCGTTGAGCGCAAGCTTCAGGAGCTCGAACGACTTGTCGACATTGCGCGACAGCGTCTGCATATGGCCGGAGATGGCGTCGCGATCGGCGCCAAAGCCCAAATGAATGGCGAGCGCGTCGATGGCGCGGTGAAAACCACGCGCGTCGTAAGGACCGGCGCCTTCGTCGAGCGTCGCGGCGAGCAGCGTCGCGAGGCCGGGCTTCTCCACCGGGTCTTGCGCGGCGCCGCCACGGATCGCGAATTCAAGCGCGACGAGCGGAACCGCGTAGCTTTCGACGAGCCAGGCCGTGAGCCCGCCAGGCGTCGTGATCCGCTGCACATGTTCGGCGCGGGAGGCGATGGTGACGGCAGGGGCGTGAGCGGTCATGCGTTTTCCTAATGGGCAAGTAAGCAAATCGGCGGCGGGCAGTCAGAGAAGGCTGCGGCCGACCGCCGCCTGCCTGCTCACGATCGCCGTCATTCAGCCGGCAGCAGGAAGCCGGTGACCGCGCGGCGCTTGTCCAGCCATTTGCGCGCGGCGGTCGTCACGTCCTCGGCCGTCACCTTCTCCATGCGATCGGGCCAGGAGACGACGTCGTCGATGGTCAGGCCCGTCGCCAGCGCCTCGCCATACCAGCGCGCAAGCGAGGCCTGGCTGTCCTGGGCGTAAATGGCGTCGGCGATGAGCCGCGTCTTGGCGCGCTGCAGATGTTCGGCGTCAATCGGCTCTTCAGAAAAACGCTTTAAAACGCGGCCGATGGCGGCGTCGAGCGCTTCGAGCGAAACGCCCGGCGCGGGCGTCGCATAGACCCAGAACCGCGTATCATCCACCGCCGAGCCCATGTAATAGGCCCCTGCGCCGACCGCGATCTTTTCCTCCACGACCAGCGAGTCGTAAAGCGCGCTCGTCGGGCCGCCGCCGAGCATATAGGCGAGCGTCTCCAGCGCTTCGGCCTCGCCAGGCTGCGCCGTGCTGTAGGAGGGCACGAGAAAGACCTGCTCATGGCTGGGCTGTTCGACCTTTTCGTCGCGCAGCGTCACAAGGCGATGGGCGCGATGCGGCGGCTCCTGCGTGCGGGCGCGGCGTGGCGGCGCGTCATGCGCGGCGATCTTGCCGTAGGTTTCCCTGGCGAGACGTTCGACCTCGCTCGCCTCGACATCGCCGGCGACAATGAGAATGGCGTTCTCGGGCGTATAGAAGCGGCTGTAATAGGCGAGCGCATGTTCGCGGTCGAGCCGCTCGATCTCGTGATTCCAGCCGATGATCGGCGTGCCGTAGGGGTGATGGGCGAATAGCGCCGCCTGCACGGCCTCGTCCAATTGGGCGGAAGGATCGCTGTCAGTGCGCATGCGGCGCTCCTCCAGCACCACGTCGCGCTCTGGGCCGACGACCTCGTCGGTCAGCACGAGATTGCGCATCCGGTCGGCCTCGAACGCCATCAGCGTCGCGAGATGCTCCTTGCCGACGCGCTGGAAATAGGCCGTGTAATCATAGCTGGTGAAAGCGTTCTCCTGGCCGCCGAGTTCGGCGACGAGATTGGAGAACTCGCCCTGCGGATGATTCTTGGTGCCCTTGAACATCAGATGTTCGAGGAAATGCGCGATGCCCGACTGGCCGAGCGGATCGTCGGCGGCGCCGTTCTTGTACCAGACCATATGGGTCACGACGGGCGTGCGCATATCCGGGATGACGACGACCTCCATGCCGTTGTCGAGCCGGAAACTGGCGACATTCGCGCCGCCATGCGCCGAAGCGGCGCTCGCGCCGGGCGTGAGGGAAGCGACGGCGGAAGCCTTCGGCTGCAACGACATGAACGGCCTTTCCCGCAGCCAGAAGCCGCGCGACTGGAGAGAGATTCCCTCCTATATAGGCCGGAAATCAGTTCCTGTCAGAACCTCTCAAGAAACTCGGCATTAGGCTCGAAAGTCCGCCGCCGCCGCTTGCCGGGCGCGCGATGGAGCCGTTCGCGGTTCCGGCCGTTTGCGCGACGGGGTCGTTGTCGCTGCTGCCGCCCCCCCAGCTCAGCGGGTTCCACCAGCTGGACTTCTTGCCGTCGCCGTCACGGTATTTGCTCAGGTCTTGCGTCGGCCGGCGATATTCGTCCGGCGGCTCGACGAGCATGCGGCGCGCTGGCGCCTCGGGCTCGGCCGCGGCGTTGCGGGCGCGGGCCGAGAGCATGCGTTGGAACAGCCCGGGTTCGTCGTCCGTCCCCGGCGCCGCGGTGGGGCGGGGGCCGCGAACGCGTTCGAGCAGGCCCTTCTTTTTCTCCTCGGGCGGGGCGTTTGGAACGCGGGCGTAACGGTCGACGTTGCGGCGGCGCGGGGCCGACGCGTCGACCGGCCAGTCGCCGGGGCGGCTGACGTCCTCGCGCGGCGGCGGCAGATCTCCGCGGCTCGGCGGCAGCACCAGCTTGGGGCGCTCGCTATAGTCGATCTTGCCGACGCCTTCGTCCGAAGAGACGCCGACCAGCTCCATCACCGAGGTGACGGTGGACTTGTCGTCCGTAGCCTGCGCCGGGGCGGCCTGGATCGCCGCGAAACCGGCGAGAACGCAAAGCGCGCGGCGCTGCGAGCGTGCGAGTTTCATCAAACGGACTCCCCTTCCCTGCAATAATCTGTATGTCGGCTACATGCGCGCGACTTATTGGCGATTTAGTGGCGGCGCGCAATGCATTAAGGCAAAAGCGGCGCGGCCGCTAATCCTCTCATGCGCCTGCTCGCCGCTGCTGCGGCGCGAAGAGACTTTCGCAGACGAGCAGCGCGACGCCCAGCGTGATCGCAGCGTCGGCGACGTTGAACACGTAATTGGCGAACGGGCCGACCGGCAAGCTCGTATGGAGATAGAAGAAATCCGCCACCGCGCCGCGCGACAGGCGATCGGCGGCGTTGCCGAGCGCTCCGCCGATAATGAGGCCGAGCGCCATGGTCGTGAGGCGGCTTTGCGCGCGAAACATCCAGACCGTCAGCCCGGCGACGATCGCGCCCTGGACAATGAGAAGCGCAACGCGGGCGCCCCCTTCATGCGCCGGAAACAGCGAATAGGAGATCCCGTAGTTCCACGACAGCACAATGTCGAGAAAGGGCGCGACGCGGATGGGCTGGCGCGCGGCGATGTCGAAAACGTCAAGCATCCAGAATTTATGCGCCTGATCGAGCGCGAGCGCGGCGAGCGTGGCGGCGACGCCCAAGACAGAGGGGGAAAGGGCGCGGGGGGAAAAGCGGACGGGCAATTGATGGCTCTCCATGGCGGCCCGCAGGGATAGGGCGAAGCGAGGCGAAAATAAAGGCGCGCGCCGTCAGCTGCCGCTTGAGCCGCCACGATTTTAGGCACGGCTCCTTCCATCGCCGCCTTGACAGGATCGCAGGCCGCAAATATCTCCATGCGGCCTGTTGGCACTCATCACATTCGAGTGCCAACAGGCGTTCGCTTAATCCCTTTGCCGAGGGCGGGCTCAGCTGCTCCCCCGAAGCGCAGAAAAGGAAGACTTTACAATGGCGTTCCGTCCCCTCCACGACCGCGTCGTGGTCAAGCGACTCGAAGGCGAGGAAAAAACCAAAGGCGGCATCATCATCCCCGACACCGCCAAGGAGAAGCCGCAAGAAGGCAAAGTCGTCTCGGTGGGCCCCGGCGCCCGCGACGAGAGCGGCAAGCTCGTGCCGCTCGACGTGAAAGCCGGCGACCGCGTGCTCTTCGGCAAATGGTCCGGCACCGAGGTCAAGATCGATGGCGACGACCTGCTCATCATGAAGGAAAGCGACATTCTGGGAATCGTCGACTAACTCGACCAGCCCATTCGCTTTCGTCTCTTTCCAGGAGTTCAATAAATGGCTGCCAAAGACGTCCGTTTCTCCACCGACGCGCGCGACCGCATCATGCGCGGCGTCGAAATCCTCAACAACGCCGTGAAGGTCACGCTCGGCCCCAAGGGCCGCAACGTCGTGATCGAAAAGAGCTTCGGCGCCCCGCGCATCACCAAGGACGGCGTCACCGTCGCCAAGGAGATCGAGCTTTCCGACAAGTTCGAGAATCTAGGCGCGCAGCTCGTGCGTGAAGTCGCCAGCAAGCAGAACGACCTCGCCGGCGACGGCACGACGACCGCGACGGTTCTCGCCGCTTCGATTGCCCGCGAAGGCGCGAAGGCGGTGGCCGCCGGCCTCAACCCGATGGATCTGAAGCGCGGCGTCGATCTCGCCGTCGACGCCATCGTCGCCGATCTGAAGGCGCATTCGAAGAAGGTCACCTCCAACGACGAGATCGCCCAGGTCGGCACGATCTCGGCGAATGGCGACGAGTTCATCGGCAAGGAAATCGCCAATGCGATGGCCAAGGTCGGCAATGAGGGCGTGATCACGGTTGAAGAGGCCAAGAGCCTCGAGACCGAGACCGACATTGTCGAGGGCATGCAGTTCGATCGCGGCTATATGTCGCCCTACTTCATCACCAACGCCGAGAAGATGATCGCCGAGCTCGACGAGCCTTACATTCTCATTCACGAGAAGAAGCTGTCGACGCTGCAGCCGCTGCTGCCGATCCTCGAAGCCGTCGTGCAGACCGGCAAGCCGCTGCTCATCGTCGCCGAAGACGTCGAGGGCGAGGCGCTGGCGACGCTCGTCGTCAACAAGCTGCGCGGCGGTCTGAAGATCGCGGCCGTGAAGGCGCCGGGCTTCGGCGATCGCCGCAAGGCGATGCTCGAGGACATCGCCATCCTTACGGGCGGCCAGATGATCGCCGAAGATCTCGGCATCAAGCTCGAGAACGTGACGCTCGCCATGCTCGGCCGCGCCAAGCGCGTGCGCATCGAGAAGGAGAACACCACGATCATCGACGGCGCCGGCGAGAAGAAGGACATCGAGTCGCGCATCGGCCAGATCAAGGGCCAGATCGAGGAGACGACATCCGACTATGACCGCGAGAAGCTGCAGGAGCGTCTCGCCAAGCTCGCGGGCGGCGTCGCGGTGATCCGTGTCGGCGGCGCGACGGAAGTCGAGGTGAAAGAGAAGAAGGACCGCGTCGACGACGCCCTCAACGCGACCCGCGCGGCCGTGGAGGAAGGCGTGTCGCCCGGCGGCGGCGTGGCGCTGCTGCGCGCCATCAAGGCGCTGGACGGCGTGAAGGTCGCCAACTCCGATCAACAGACCGGCGTCGACATCGTGCGCAAGGCCATTCAGTGGCCGGCGCGCCAGATCGTCGACAACGCCGGCGCCGACGGCGCCGTCGTGGTCGGCAAGCTGATGGAGTCGGGTGACTACGGCTTCGGCTTCGACGCGCAGAAGGGCGAGTATGGCGATCTGATGAAGCTCGGCATCATC
>CAZCJY010000113.1:0-8635 GCA_964498975.1 uncultured Methylocystis sp. | reverse complement strand
TGCATGTATTCCGACATCGTTCTGCCAACCGCGACTTGGTACGAGAAAGACGACCTCAACACCTCCGACATGCATCCCTTCATTCATCCGCTGTCGGCGGCGATTGATCCCGTTTGGCAGTCGCGCAGCGACTGGGAAATTTACAAAGGCATCGCCAAGGCCTTCTCGAACGTCGCGCCCGAAGTGCTCGGCGTCGAGAAAGACGTGGTGCTGACGCCCATCCTGCACGATACGCCAGCGGAAATCGCGCAAGCCTTTGGCGTGAAGGACTGGAAGAAGGGAGAGGTCGAGCCGATTCCCGGCAAGACCATGCCGAACGTCGCCGTCGTCGAGCGCGACTATCCGAACCTCTATGCGCGCTTCACCTCGCTGGGGCCGTTGATGGAGAGCCTCGGCAATGGCGGCAAGGGCCTCGCCTGGAACACCAGCCACGAAGTCGAGTTGCTCAAGAAGCTGAATGGCGAAGGCGTGGAGGGCGCGTCGAAGGGACTGGCGCGCATCGACACCGCCATCGACGCGGCCGAGGTCGTACTGTCGCTGGCGCCGGAAACCAATGGTGAAGTAGCCGTGAAGGCCTGGGCCTCACTGAATGGCTTTACCGGGCGCGACCACACGCATCTCGCTATACCGAAAGAGGACGAGAAAATCCGCTTCCGCGACGTGGTTGCACAGCCGAGGAAAATCATTTCCTCGCCGATCTGGTCGGGACTTGAATCCGAGAAGGTGTGCTACAACGCCGGCTACACCAACGTCCACGAACTGATCCCGTGGCGTACGCTCACCGGCCGCCAGCAGCTCTATCAGGATCATTTGTGGATGCGCGCCTTCGGCGAAGGCTTCTGCGTCTATCGTCCGCCGATCGACACCAAAAGCGTCGAGCCGATCATCGATGCGCGTCCGAACGGCGAAAAGCAGATCGTGCTCAATTTCCTCACACCGCATCAGAAATGGGGGATTCACTCGACCTATACCGACAATCTGCTGATGCTCACGCTCTCGCGCGGCGGGCCGATCGTCTGGATCAGCGAAGCCGACGCCGCGAAAGCGGGAATCGTCGATAACGATTGGATCGAGGCTTACAATGCGAACGGCGCCCTGACCGCGCGCGCGGTCGTGTCGCAGCGCGTGAAGAACGGCACGTGCATGATGTACCATGCGCAGGAAAAGATCGTGAATACGCCCGGCTCACAGATGACCGGACAACGCGGCGGCATCCATAATTCGGTGACACGGGCCGTGCTGAAACCGACGCATATGATCGGCGGCTACGCCCAGCAGGCTTACGGCTTCAACTACTATGGAACCGTCGGCTCTAACCGCGATGAATTCGTCATCGTTCGCAAGCTCTCGAAGGTCGACTGGCTGGAGGGACCGGACGAAACGGCTGCCGCCACCGCGCATAAGCTGGAGGCAGCCGAATGAAAATCCGCGCTCAGATCGCCATGGTGCTGAATCTCGACAAATGCATCGGTTGCCACACCTGTTCGGTGACTTGCAAGAACGTCTGGACCAGCCGCGAAGGCGTCGAATACGCATGGTTCAACAATGTCGAAACCAAGCCGGGGATAGGCTATCCCAAGGAATGGGAAAATCAGAAGAAGTGGAAAGGGGGCTGGACGCGCACGTCCGGCGGCGGGATCGAGCCGAAAATCGGCGGCAAGTGGCGGGTGCTCTCCAAAATTTTCGCCAATCCCGATCTGCCGGAAATCGACGACTATTACGAGCCCTTCACTTTCGACTACGAGCATCTCCAGACGGCGCCGGAAAGCAAGGCGATGCCGACCGCGCGCCCGCGTTCGCTCGTTTCGGGCGAACGCATCGAGAAGATCGAGTGGGGTCCCAATTGGGAGGAAATCCTCGGCGGCGAATTCACCAAGCGCTCGGAGGACGTGAATTTCGAGGGCGTGCAGAAGGAAATCTACAGCGCCTTCGAAAACACCTTCATGATGTATCTGCCGCGGCTGTGCGAGCATTGCCTCAATCCGGCCTGCGTCGCCGCTTGTCCTTCGGGCGCCATCTACAAGCGCGAGGAGGACGGCGTCGTTCTAATCGACCAGGACAAGTGCCGGGGCTGGCGTATGTGCGTCTCGGGATGTCCTTACAAGAAAATCTATTACAACTGGTCAAGCGGGAAATCCGAAAAATGCATCTTCTGCTATCCGCGCATCGAAGCTGGACAGCCGACGATCTGTTCGGAGACCTGCGTCGGCCGCATCCGCTATCTTGGCGTCGTGCTCTATGACGCCGACCGCATCGAAGCGGTGGCCGGCGTCGAAAATGAGCAGGATCTCTACGAGGCGCAACTCTCCATCTTCCTCGATCCGAACGATCCCGCTGTGATCGAACAGGCGCGCGCTGACGGCGTTCCCGACGCCTGGCTGGCGGGGGCGAAAAACTCGCCCATCTGGAAGATGGCGATGGAATGGAAGGTCGCCTTCCCGCTGCACCCGGAATATCGCACCTTGCCGATGGTCTGGTACGTGCCGCCGCTCTCGCCGATCCAGTCGGCGGCGGAGGCGGGCCAGATCGGCCTCGACGGGGCCATGCCGGACGTGCGCAGCCTACGTATTCCGCTCAAATATCTCGCCAACATGCTCACAGCCGGCGATGAGGCGCCCGTCGCTCTGGCGCTGGAGCGGATGCTCGCCATGCGGGCCTATATGCGCGCGAAAACAGTCGATGGCGTCATCGACGAGAGCATCGCCAAAAGGGTTGGACTCACCGGCGCTCAGATAGACGATATGTATCACATCATGGCGATCGCCAATTATGAGGATCGTTTCGTCATTCCGACCGCGCATCGCGAACTGGGCGACGATCTTCACGCGATGCGCGGCGAGTGCGGTTTCACTTTCGGCAATGGGTGTTCGGGAGGGAACACGGAGGCGAATCTGTTCGCCCAGCCCAAGCGAGCGCACAATCCGATGGAGATCGTGTGATGGAAGCGCGGCCAGCGATCCTCACGCTCAAAGTTCTGTCCGCTCTCCTGTCCTATCCCGAAGCAGAGACGATCGCCGCGCTGTCGGAAATGCGCGCTGCGCTCGATCGTGAGCAGCTCTGCGTCGGCGGGGAGCGCCGTGCGCTCGACACGCTGCTCGACGAACTCGCGGAGGGCGATCTATATGATCTTCAGGAGCGCTACGTCGAGCTGTTCGATCGCTCGCGCACCCTCTCGCTGCACCTTTTCGAACATGTTCACGGCGAGAGCCGGGACCGCGGCCAGGCGATGATTGATCTGAAGGCTCTGTACGAGAGCGAGGGCATGGAAATCGCGGCCAATGAATTGCCCGACTACCTGCCGCTGTTTCTCGAATATTGCGCGACGCGTTCGGCGGATTCGGTGCGCGAGCTGTTAGGTCAGCCCGCGCATGTCTTCGCCGCTCTCGCCGAGCGCCTCAAGAAACGCAGCTCGTCCTACGAAGCGGCGTTGCGCGCGATCCTGGCGATCGCCGCGGAGGAGCCGCGCCAGGAGGATCTCGACGCGATCCTTTCGGAGCGCGAAGAGCCCGATCCGAACGATCTCGCGGCGCTCGATGCCGCTTGGGAAGAGGAAGCCGTAAGTTTCGGACCAGGCGCGAGCGGGCAAGGCGCGCAATCCTCGATTGGCGGCTGCGGCTCTGACGCGCTCGCCGCCCGGCTGCGCCACGCCAAGCGGGCCGTCCCGACAACCGACAATCCCCTTCATTTGCCGCTTCGCCCCGGAGGCCTGTCATGAGCGCCTTTCTCAACCACATCGCCTTCGGCTGGTATCCTTATCTCTGCCTGATTGTATTCCTGCTTGGCAGCCTCATCCGCTTCGACCGCGAGCAATATACGTGGAAGACCGGATCGAGCCAGCTGCTGCGCCGCCGCCAGCTGATGTGGGGCTCCAATCTCTTCCATGTCGGCATCCTGATCATTTTCGTCGGTCACTTCATCGGCCTGCTGACGCCGATCTGGGTATTCGACATGATCGGCGTTACGCACAGCTTCAAGCAAGGCCTGGCAATCGTTGTCGGCGGCGGCGCTGGTCTCGTGATGCTCGTCGGGATTTCCTTGCTGACGCATCGCCGCCTGACGGACCCGCGTATTCGCAGAAACTCGTCTTTCGGCGACATCGCGGTGCTGGTGCTGCTCCTGGCGCAACTGCTTCTCGGTCTTGCGACGATCCCCGTTTCGTTGAACCACATGGACGGCGGTGAAATGTTGAAGTTCATGAGCTGGGCGCAGGGGATCATGACGCTCCAGCCGGGCGTGTCGGACCTCGTCGCGGACGCTAGTCCCGTCTTCAAGGCGCATTTGCTGCTCGGGATGACGATCTTTCTCGTCTTTCCCTTCACGCGCCTCGTGCACGCTTGGAGTGCGCCGGTCTGGTATCTTGGACGGCGCGGCTACCAGATCGTGCGAACGAATCGAAACGGCGTGCGTGTCGCCGTGACGCAACCGGCGGAGTGACGTCATGGGCTGCGCTTGCGCGGGGGCCGCGATCGAACCGTCGGCCAATGTCGTCAGCGTGAATGGCGTCGGCATCTCGCCCGACGCCATTTCGCGCGAGACGCAGCATCATCCCGCCGCCACGCCCGCCGAGGCTTGGCGCCAGGCGGCGACGGCGCTGGTCATTCGCCAGCTTCTTCTCGACGAAGCGCTGCGGCTGGGCCTTGAGCCGGCGCCTGTCGCCGACTCGGAAGGCCGGAAAGAAACGAACGAGGAAGCGCTGGCGCGCCAGCTCATTGAGGCGCGAGTAAAAACGCCAATGCCGGACGAAGCCTCATGCCGCCGCTACTACGAGCAGAACCGGAAACGGTTCCGCTCGGCTGATCTCTTCGAGGCGGACCATATATTGTTCGCGGCGGCGCCGTCCAACGCGCCCGCCCGCGAAAGCGCCAAACGCGACGCCGAGGCGACGATCGCCGTGCTTCATGCGGAGCCGCATCGCTTCGGCGAACTCGCCAAGGCGCACTCCGCTTGCCCGTCCGGCCAGCAGGGCGGCAATCTCGGGCAGATCACGCGCGGCGCGACGACGGCGGAATTCGAAAAGGCGTTGTTCGCGTTGCAGCCGGGCCAGATGACTGCGGAGCCCGTCGAGACGCGCTTCGGCTTTCACGTCATTCGGCTGCGCCAGCGCATCGAGGGCCGCGAACTTCCGTTCGAAGCGGTCCGTCAACGCATCGCCGATTATCTCGCGGAGTCCGTCGAACGGCGCGCGCTCGCCCAATATGTGTCAATCCTCGCGGGAGCGGCTAATATCGCCGGAGTCGACCTCGGTTCGCATCACTTCGGCGCGCCGCGGCAACGCGATAGCAGATAGATCAGCGCGAGGCTGATCATACCAGAATTTGGCGCGCTGCCACGCCAAACAGTGGCGAGGTTGGCCGAGCCGAGAGCGACGGCGATCATGGGTCGCGCGGTCGACATCCTCGCTGCCATGGATTCGCGGATGACGGCTCCGATATGAGCCGGTTGAAGTCACGATCAAGCGCATACACGTCGGTGTCAGCCTTCGAGTGGAAGGTCATCCAAACTGCTTTGATCGAAGCAACTGGAAGCCGTTGATTATGAGCTGCCGTAGTTCTACGGAATTGGGGGAAACCCGCGTTCCTCGCGACCCGCCGAGGGCCTCCAAGGGGCGTATGCGCTATGAAAGTGTCAAACGGTATTGAATCGGGACCCCAGATTTGCATCCAAAAGGGTGAGTATTCGCGGACTTTCCTCTCGAAATAGAAAATCTTCGCTCAGACGCGCCCGATCCGAGATTCGGCCTGCCGGCATAAGCTCGCGGTTCGGAAATTCCGCGCCCTCATCCTGACGCGCTTCTTGCGGAACGCAAAGAAGCCTCGAAGGATATTCGAGACCCTTCGAGACGGCGCCGCGTCGCCTCCTTAAGGGTGAGGGCGCGGTGTTTTGGGCCGAACGCAAGGCTCGCGGATCGGAAAGCGCGGCTGGACCGCGCGCTTTTGCCCTGTCGGGCGGATTCGCCCATGAAAAAACCGGCCCTCGAAGGGCCGGTTTCTTTGTGACTTCGTTATCGTCAGAACAGCGGGGAAAGGAGGCTGCCGCCGAAGCGATAGGTGAGGCCCGCTGAGATGACCACCGGATTGATGGGCAGAGACACCTTAACCGGGATGAAGATCGCTCCAAGTCCGGGCGCTGCCGGCGCGAAAGAGACGACTGTGGAGTGAACCATCGGGTGCAGCCCCATATATTTGAAGTCGACGTTCACGCCCCAATGGTCGTTGAGCATATAATCGGCGCCGACCTGTCCAACCGCGCCCCAAGACGGGGAGACCGTGGCATATTGGAATGTGCTGAGGACTCCCCCTGCTCCGGCAAGCGGGGCACCAGGGGCGAAAGGAATAGCCCAGGTGTCGTTGTTGACGCGGGTATTCCAGAAGGTCGTGAAGTTAACTCCGACGCCGACGTAAGGCTGAAAGGCGCCGAAATTGGTGAAGTGATATTGCGCCATGACGGACGGCGGGAACAGCCAGGCGCGGGCGAAGTCGCTGGCGATTGTGCCGGTGCCCTGGATGTGATGGGGCGTCACGCAGCAAATCGCTTCGATCGCCCAGTTCTTGGTGAGGAAATAGGCCGCATCAAGCATCGGGATGATTGACGACGAGGTGTTGGTGCTCGCGCCGGCAATCACGCCATTCGCGCCGGTCAGGCCCGAGAGCACGCCAATGGACCCCAAGCCAGGGTATCCCGCGCCCGAGTCGAAAACCGTGCCATGGCCATCCAACGGAATGACGCCGGCAATCTTCAGACGGACCTGAAACGGTTGATAGCTATCCACGAAAGCCGGCGGGGGCGGTCCCTTGACAGACGGCAGACCGCCGCCCGCGCTCGAAACCGGCGTGGCCGCGAAGGGGTCGAAGTGCCAGTTCAGGCCCGCGCGAACAGTATGAAAGCGGGTCGGCGAGTTTTGCGTCCCGGCGAACACGGGAACCAAGCCTAGCCCCAGAGCGCCGCCGTTGAGCGGCACGGAATTCGCGTTCGTCGAGCCGAGATCGACATAGAGATATTCGGCCTTGAGCGACCAAGCCGGGAACAAAGAGGGCGACCATTCGACGCCGCCGCCCGCCGCCCAGCCGGTTTTGGTGTTGTCGTAATAGCCGTGGCCGAGGGAGCTTACTCCGGCAGTGAGGAAATTGTCGGCGAATCCGACATTGTGGACGACCTGGCCATAGGCGAAACCGCCAGTGCCGTAGACCATCAGATTTGGCATGGAAGGAAGGGTGAAGCCGACCCGGCCGCGCACAGTGCCGAACCAATCGACGTTCTTCGTCGAATTCATGGTCTGCAGATGGGCTCCGGCGCCGTCGACGAGGCCAATCGCGGTCCTGCTGTGGGATACCGCATCGGTGGCCTGGATGTCGGCCTCGGCGCCAAGGACGAGCCACGGGTTGAACTGATAATTGTAACCGAGCTGTCCGCCCCCCACGACGCCATGCAGATCTTGCCCGACGCTCCAGGACGAGCCGAACGGCGCTGCTGGAAGAGGTCCCACGTTAAGATAGGCGAGTCCGCCTGTCTCCTGAGCGCCGTCGCCGAATGCGTAACCGATGTTGATGCCGCCATAGAGGCCAGTCCAAGTGAACGCGGGCGGCGGCGGCGGTGGCGGAGCCTTGTACCGCGGCAGATCGGCGGCATGGGCGGAGACGCTCACGGCCCCGATCGCGAAAGCGGCAAGCGAGCCGCCAATAAATTTCCTCATCGGAACCCCCGTATTAAATTCTGCGGTCGACGGTCGACGCGTCGCGCCGAAGTCCCTGTCACGTTGCTATAAAATTTTGGTAATGCAACCGACTTTGATCAATTATTAGGCTGTGGCCTGCTCATTCTTGACGGTTGTGGCTCTTGGGCAACATTCCCTTCCAATATCTGTGAGATTCGCAATGTGGCTCTCTTGCGTCGCCGCGATATGAACGCCGACACGCCATTCCTTCGCCCATCGGTTGGGCTTGCCGGCTCAAGCGCCGCGCAGTAATCCTTGCCGTCATTCGCGACGCGCGGCGCCGCAGCGCCGATCTGTCGGCCGCGCCGCCCGCGAATTCTCCTTTATGGCGCCGATGCGAGGACCTTGTGAGCGCGACCGAACCCGCCGTCACGCCGGAGCTGGCCGTCGCCCACGGCCTCAAGCCCGAGGAATATGAGCGGATCCTGAAACTGATCGGCCGCGCGCCGAGCTTCACCGAGCTCGGCATTTTCTCGGCCATGTGGAACGAGCATTGTTCCTACAAGTCCTCGCGCATCCACCTGCGCAAGCTTCCGACCAAGGCGCCCTGGGTGATTCGCGGCCCCGGCGAGAATGCCGGCGTCATCGACATTGGCGATGGCGACGCCTGCGTCTTCAAGATGGAGAGCCATAACCACCCTTCCTTCATCGAGCCCTATCAGGGCGCGGCGACGGGGGTCGGCGGGATTTTGCGCGATGTCTTCACCATGGGCGCCCGGCCCATCGCCTGCCTGAACCTTTTGCGATTCGGGCGGCCGGAACATCCGAAAACGCGCCATCTGGTCGCTGGCGTGGTCGCCGGAATCGGCGGCTATGGCAATAGTTTCGGCGTGCCGACGGTCGGCGGTTCGACCGAATTCGACGCCTCCTATGACGGCAATATTCTTGTCAACGCCATGGCGGTTGGCTTGGCGCGAACTGATT
>CAZCJY010000112.1:3244-8675 GCA_964498975.1 uncultured Methylocystis sp. | reverse complement strand
CGGTCTCGATGATCTTAGCCGTTTCGGCTTTCGAGAAGCCGCGCTTGCGCAGGAATTCGTTACGGTCGTCGTCGTTGCGGGCGACGATCCGCTCCCGCGCCGCCTTGACGCCATTGATGAAGGGCGTCGGCGAAGAATTGGCGAAACGGGTCTCCGCATCGTCGCTGCTGGCTTTCACGCGGATCGCCGCGCTCTCCACCGTGCGGGTTCGGCTGCGCTCGGTCCGGCCGCGCACGGCGGCGTACAAATCTGACAGCGACAAGTAGCGCTCATCCGCCGCCCGCGAAAACCATTCCGAGGACACGCGGCTGATCCGCTCGCCGCGGCCCACATCCACCTTGTAGCCGACATCGCCAGCGCGCGCGGCGTCCACAATCTCCACCTGGGTCATCGTCCATCTCCATGACGGGCGCCGGGAGACTCTCTCTCGGTCCTCCACCCGTCACGGTCGCGGGGCGTAGCTCTCACTCTCGTCTGTCGCGGACAGCCTTGTTGCGGCATGCGGTGCCGACGGCGTGCATTCATCCCCAAGAAAAATTTGGCGCGCCCGACTGGTCACCATATGGTCACCAGACAGCCACGCGCGAGGGCGTTCTAAAATGTATATTACTGATTTTCTTGGTGAGCGCGCCGGGGCTCGAACCCGGGACCCCCTGATTAAAAGTCAGGTGCTCTACCGACTGAGCTACGCGCTCGTTCCAATAGCGGGGTCTTGACGACCGCCGAATTCGACGGAGCGGGTCGGTCCGCTCGGCCGCGCGGTCGCTCTCATCCGCTTGGCGATCAACTACCGGCCGGCGGCGGGCGGGTCAACCCCGACGACGGACCGCGCGGGCGTCACGCCATCGTCTTGGCGATCAACGCGACGATCCCAAACACGACCGCCGCGATCACGGTCGTTATCGCCGCCTTTTTTAAAAGTTGGGGGGCGGCTGGCGCGCCGGGGTCCGCGCCTTCCGGGCGTTCCTGGCCCGCTTCTTCCGACGAGCGGACGCCCAGCGGCAGCACGGCGAACAGCACGATCCACCAGATCGTGAGATAGATCGCCGCCGCGAGGGGCAAGGAAAAGGGCATGTCGCCTAAGCCTGTTCAAGTTCGATCAAGGCGCCGCAGAAATCCTTGGGGTGCAGGAACAGCACCGGCTTGCCATGGGCGCCGATCCTCGGCTCGCCGTCGCCGAGCACGCGCGCGCCGGAGGCTGTTAGTTGGTTGCGCGCCGCGAGGATGTCGTCGACCTCATAGCACAGATGATGGATGCCACCCGCTGGATTTTTCGCGACAAAGCCGGCGATGGGCGAGTTCTCGCCATAGGGCTCGAGCAATTCGATCTTAGTGTTGGGCAACTCCACGAACACGACCGTAACGCCATGTTCGGGGAGGCTCTCGGGGTGCGAGACCTTCGCGCCGAGCGCGTCGCGGTAGACGGCGGAAGCTTTTTCGACGCTGCCCACGGCGATGGCGACATGGTTTAGACGGCCGATCATTTTCACCTTCCTGGAGAATAGCTGTGCAGCGCCAATAAGCGTCCCACGGCGCAATTTCAACCGTCGTGGGCTGGTTGGCTGACTAGGAGAGGCGGAGAGCGGCGATTTCGGCGCGCAGCGGGGCGAGCCGTGGATCGACGCTGACGAAGGCGCATAAGGCGCAGCCATCCCTGAGGCCGCGCTTGATCGCCTCCAGCGCGTCGGCGCGTCTACCGAGCGCCAGGATCGCGGCGGCGAGGAAACAGGGTGGGGCGTAAACATCCTTGGCTTCGGTCAGCGCGCGAATGAGCGCATCCGCCTCCTCGGCGCGGCCGGCGCACGCCAGCGCATAGGCGAGCACGGTCAGGTGGAATGGATCTTCAGGACTCATGTCGACGGAGCGGCGCGCAGAGACGATCGCCGACTCATGAAGCCCGCGGAGACTATCGGCGATGGCTATCACCGAACGCAGCGTCGCGGCGTCCGGCCTCAAATCCAACCCCTCGCGCGCAAGACGCAGGGCGCGGTCGGAATCGCCGGCGCAGAGCGCGAGCCACGCGTGCAGCGTCAGCAATTCCTGATTGAGCGGAGAGGCGGCAAGGCCTGCCTCGCAGTCCGTGACGGCGTCGTCGAGCCGGCCGACGGCCGGCAGCAACCAGCTGCGATAGGCGCGCGCCTTGCCATAGAGGGGATCGTCGGCGACGGCGCGGTCGAGCAGCGCCAGCCCCTCGGCGAAATGACCCCTCAGCGCGCCGCGCGCCCACCCAAGCACGGCGCGCGCGGGCGTATGGTCCGGCGCGACGTCGAGCGCCCGGATCGCTGCCTCTTCGATCATCGCGGCGGCCTCCGCGGGGCGCAGGAACCCGTGAATGGCGCGACCAGCGACGATATCGGCCGAAAGCGACCAGATCGCGGCGCTGTCCGCATCGAGCTCGGCCGCTGCGGCGATCGCCTCATGGGCGCGCGCGAAACCGTCGCGCGTGCGATTGCCGGCAAGTTCATAGGCCGTTTGCCATAGATCGAGAACGTGGGATTCCGGCGAGGCTGCGACGCGATGGAATGGCGCGGCGTCGATGTTGACGGTCTCAACGGGTGCGCGCAGCGACAGGCCGCGCCCATAAGCAGTGGCGATCAAATCGCCGCCGCCGGCCTCGCGCAGCGGCTTGCGCAGCAGATAGGCGCATCGATCGATTGAATCGTCGGACGCCAGGCGGCCCGGCCAAAGCCGTGCGGCGATTTCACCCTTGGTGACGACGGCGCCGCGAGAGTCGAGCAGCAATTCGAGAAGCTGGCGCGCTTGCGGTCCAAGATGGATGCGCTTGCCGTCGTGCTGCAAGCCCCCTTGCGCGCTATAGCTGAACCCTGAAAATTTCCGAACGGACTCGCCCATGACCCCCCCCTGAAAGCGCCGGATGATCGCAATCCGATGCGTTTTCGGCAAGAGGGCGCGCGGTTTAAGTGTCCAGAGTTACGCAGCTTTTTTATGCGCTGCGCCGCAGGCGCTTCGGGTCGCGCAAAAAAGAAACGCCGGACGTACCTCCGGTCCGGCGTTTGAACTTCCCATCTACGCTACGCACTGGAAAGCTCCGCGCAGGATATGCGCGCCAAAATTGACGGCAAGATGACGATTACGGCGGCGCGTGGTCAGGTTCAGGCGCCGCGCGCGCTTTTGTCCTCTCTGCCCCAGGCCAGCAGCAGCAGGGCGAGCGCCGCCGCCGCCGCGAGCAGAAAATAGGGCGCGCGCGAGATCAAGGAGCGCCCGCCCACGGTGAAGGGGAATCGCGACACCCAATGTTCGCCATTGGGCCCGTCGACGGTGACGATCCCGACATAGTCGCCGGTTTCCTTGAAAACATGCTCGAAATTCAGCGTTCCCGCCGGATAGACCTTCGGCGGCAGATAGGCGACGGTGACGGCGTCAAGCTGCGCCTGCTCGTCCGCTTCGCCGACATTGCGCACGATGCGGAAATCAGTGGTCATGGCCCGCATCTCGTCTTGGGCGTAGTCGAGCACGAAGATCGTGTCGCCTGTCGTCGGAATGTCCTCGCAGAACTTCTTTCGCGAAGCCGCGGGCTGGTACCCGGTAAAATACATGAAGTCGGGCCCGACCCTCAGCACGCAGGCTTCCTGCTGGAGCCGCATCGCGCCATGGGCGCGCGCGCTCGGCGCAGGCGCCGTGAGCAGCGCCGCCATCAAGGCGAAACAAAGAACGTTAAGGCGCTTGCGCATGCCGTCCTCCCATATGCCAGGGGCTGGACGGTGCGGCCGCGCGCGCCTTTGAGAGGCGCGGCGGCGGAAGGCCGGGCTAGGCAGCTTTACGCGTCTTTCAAGGCGCGCTCGGCGGCGTCGATATTCACGCCGGCCTATTCCGCCACATCTCGTCCAGCCGCATCATGTTCCATAACTGCGCCTCGCGAGGCAAGGATAGGCCTCGCCAGCGCGACGCTTGGATCATAGGTTGCGCGTCTTCTCGCTCCCGATCAAGATCGTTTTCGCGCTCGCCGTGGCGGCGCGCCGCCGCCTGCGATAGGGTGCGCGAAGAAAAACGCGCCAGAGGCGAAAAAGATGCGTGCGGCTCGTAATCTCTTGTTCCTGATATTGCTTTCACCGGCGCTGGCGCCAGCCTTCGCCGCCGATCTCAATGACTATCCGACCTCGGCGCGCGCCGACTATGTCTTTGGCTGCATGAAGGCGAATGGCGACACGCGGTTGTCGCTCGAACAGTGTTCCTGCTCGATAGACGTCATCGCCACCATACTGCCCTATGAGCGCTACGTTACCGCCGAGACCGTGGCGAGCGTCAACCAACAGGCCGGCCAGGTCGGCGCATTGATGCGCAACACCGGCGCGGCGCGCGACGTTCTCGACGAATTGCGCCGCGCCCAGGCTGAGGCGCAAGTAAGGTGTTTCTAGCGTACACCAGGTTTGACATACGGAGCGGCCATGTTTTTTCTAATTCTAGGCATTGCGATCTTTCTTGGCGTTCACACCTTTGCGACCTTCCGCGAGGCGCGCGCGGGGATGATCGAGCGTTATGGCTTACAGCGCTACAAGGGCGCCTATGCGCTGATCGCCGCCATCGGCCTCGCGCTCATCATCTTCGGCTTCATCCGCTATCGCGCCGAGGGGTTGATCCCGGTTTGGACGCCGCCGTCGTGGACGCGCCATCTCGCCATGCCGCTCGTCTGGTTCGCCTTCGTCGCGCTTGCGAGCCGTCGCGCCCCGCCGGGGCGCATCAGGGGCTGGCTGCGCCATCCCACGCTCGTGGCGATCAAGAGCTGGGCGCTGGCGCATCTTCTCGTCAATGGCGATCTCGGCGGCATGATCCTGTTCGGCTCATTCCTCGCCTGGGCGGTTTATGACCGTCTCGCCGTGAAGAAGCGCGGCGATTTGGGCGCGGCGCGGCTCGACGCCTTCACCCGTGGCGATGCGATCGCCGTCGGCGCCGGCACGGCGATTTACGCGCTTATCCTTTTTCTGCATCCGTGGCTCTTCGGCGTCTCGGCGCTGCAAACATAAATCAGAGCAGACGCACGACGAGGCCGGCGAGAACGCAAACAACCAGCGTCGGCGCGAGGCCGAGGCGCAGCATGACGCCCGCTGCGGTCGAAAGCGCCAAAGCGTTGAGATCGATGCTCGCGAGCACGGGCAACTCGATAGGCAGGCCGGCAAGCATCCAATGGCCGCCAAAGAGGAAGTGGGTTGCAAACCACATGGCAAGATTGGCGATGACCCCGACCACTGCGGCGGCGATGGCCGCAAGGGCGCTGGCGAGCGCCTTATTGCCGTGCAGCCGCTCGACAAAGGGCGCGCCGGCGAAAATCCACAAGAAGCAGGGCGCGAAAGTTACGTAAGTCGCGAGCAACCCGCCGAGCGCGCCGGCGGCAAGCGGCGGCAGCGCCCCATGATTGCGGAACGCCGCCATGAAGCCCACGAATTGCACGACCATGATGAGCGGTCCGGGCGTC